>NZ_JAKMRK010000008.1:0-89244 GCF_025772045.1 Campylobacter sp. IFREMER_LSEM_CL1890
GAGTTTTAGTAGATTATAATATAATATTAAGATGATGTTAAATAAATTATATTTTTTCTTAAAAGATAATAATATATTTCTAAGTGGTTCTGCTGGAGTTGGTAAATCATTCTTAACTACAGAACTTGTTAAATTATATAGAAAACAAGGTAGAATTGTTGTTGTGTTGGGTTCTACTGGATTAAGTGCATTTAATATAGGTGGAGTTACTTTACATAGTTTTTTTGCCTTTAAAAGATGTCAAAATTATGATGAGTTATATTATGAAGATAGAAAGCAAAGGGATAAAATAGAAAAATTAAAGAGAATTTTAAAGCAATGTGATTTGTTGGTTATTGATGAAATCTCTATGGTGAGTGCTTCATTGATGGAAATGATTTATTATAGATTAACAAGAAGTGACTTTAGTGGCAAAATTTTATTAGTCGGTGATTTTTTTCAACTTCCACCTGTAATAAACTACAAAGAGAATCAAAACACTTTATTTCAAAATACTCTATATGCTTTTTCTTCTCAAGCTTGGAATGATTTAAAATTTGTCAATTTAAAGCTTAGTATTACTAAAAGAACTTTGGATAAACAATTTTATGAATATTTATTTTTTCTTAGAATTGGTAAAGTAAATCAAGAAATACTAAGTTTTTTTAAAAAAATGTTATTTTATCCAAAAGATTTGCTTGAGTATATGGATGAATATACCCTATTGTGTGCTACAAATAAAAAAGCTAATTGTATAAATGCTAAAAAATTAAATCTTTTACAAGGTAAAGAAAAAATATTTAAATCAAGAATGGAAAAATTAGATCATACTTTAGATGATAAAATTTATGAGCAGTGGATTAAAGGATTAAATTCTTTAGAGGAGTTAAAATTAAAAATAGGCGCTAAGATTATTTTTTGTGTAAATAATAAAGAGGAAAATTATTACAATGGAGAACAAGGAATTATTTTAGATTTTATAAAAGATGATGAGCAAGAATATATTTTAATAGAAAAAAGTAATGGTGAGAATTTGCGATTAAAGGTTTATGAGTATATTTTGGAAGAATATAATTTAGATGATGAAGAAAAATTAGAAGTAAAAGTAAAAGCAAAATTTATTCAGTTTCCGATAAAGTTAGCTTATGCTATAACAATCCATAAATCTCAAGGTATGAGTATAGATAAGCTTATATGTGATATTGATGGAATTTTTGAAAAAGGACAATTATATGTATGTTTATCAAGGGCCATTAATCCTTGCAATTTAAAAATCATATATAATTATAAAATGCCTTTTGAGGATTATTTTTTAAGAATTTTAAAAACCGATAAAGAAGTGAAAAAATTTTATTTACAAGAAAAATTTATAGATTTAGAAGAAGACGAGGAGATAATATGAAATGGATTATAGTTTTGCTTTTAATGTTTTTTAATATCCATGCTAGTTCCTTGAGTATAGAAAATTTTAGAACTGATTTATATTCAAAGGTTGGAAATAATACTTTAAAAAAAATTGAAATGAATTTAGATTTTGAGGGAGAAAATTTAGATCAAAAGAAAATTATAGATGCTTTAAACACTATTGTATCCAGTTATTTTTATGAAGATTTATTTACAGAAGTTGGTAAAAATAATTTTAAAGAAACCTTGCTTAAATTTAGTAATAAAAAATATAAAACTCAAATTAAAAATATTTATATTTTAAAAATTAATTCGGTAGCTAAGTTTGACTTGGAAGAATTTAAGCGTTTTATAAATGATTTGGAAAAAAAAGATGACAATATAATAAAAACTATCAAACAAAAGGAAATTCAAGATAATTCCAAAGTTGCAAAAAATACGGATCAAAATAATACTCAATCAAAAGATATAAATACCGATCAAATAAACAACAATGATAAAGATGATAATAAAAGTTTTAATCAAGATACTAACACAAGTAAAGAGGCTATGGATATGATTTTAAAAACCATGGAAAAAACTCAAATGCAAATGTTAGCTCCAAGTAAAGAACAGCAAGATTTGTTTAATGAAATACCATTTTGATTATTGAATAATATCAAAATGGCTTGGGATTTTTGGTATAAAAATATTTTCGTTGATATTTTGATCAAATTTCTGATTATAAAAATAAATACTAACTAAGTTTCCCAACTCATCTTTATAAGAAATATTACTAAGATTATCATTTTTTAGTTTGATATTATATGTGATATTTTCGTATTTTGCTTCATAATTTTCATGAGATATTAATTTTGCATTTTTAAAAATTTCTTGAAGATTTGGTAAATTTTGCAATTGAGTATAAATAGCTTGTTCTAACTCAGGCTCTATGATAATAACTTCTTTGTGATTGATATAAATTTGTTTTTTATTTGGTTTAGTATAATTCCAAAATGCTTTATTTTGAGTAATGATAAAATTTCCTTTATAATTTAGCGAAGAATTATTGCTTTGCACCTTTTGTTCAAAATCACTACTAAAATTTTTAAAATTTATATCAAAAGCAAAAATACTACAAACAAATAACATTAAAAATATAAAATATCTCATAATTATCCTTTAAAAATTTTGTAAATTATATAAAATTTATCCAAACAAAACTTTTTATATAGTTCTAATTAAATTCAAGGTATAATCTAGCATATATTTTTGTAATTAAAGGTAAAAAAATGTTTTCTAGTGTATTTAAAGCAATATTTGGCACAAAAAATGATCGAGAAGTAAAAAAATATTTAAAGAGGGTTGCACAAATTAATGCTTTAGAATCAAAATACCAAAATTTAAGCGATGATGAATTAAAACAAGTATTTATAGAATTTAAAACACAAATTCAAAAAGAAGAAAAAACTTTAGATCAAATATTGAATGATGTTTTTGCGATAGTTAGAGAAGTAGGAAAAAGAACTCTTAATATGCGTCATTTTGATGTGCAATTAATTGGTGGTATGGTTTTACATGATGGAAAAATTGCTGAAATGAAAACTGGGGAAGGTAAAACCTTGGTTGCAACTTTACCTGTTGTATTAAATGCTATGAGTGGTAAGGGTGTGCATGTGGTTACCGTAAATGATTATTTGGCTAAAAGAGATGCAGAGCAAATGAGTGCTATTTATAATTTTTTAGGTTTTAGTGTAGGTGTGATACTTTCAGAGCAAAATAGCGATGAGGCACATAAAAAAGCTTATGAGTGTGATATAACTTATGGTACAAATAATGAATTTGGCTTTGATTATTTACGCGATAACATGAAATTTTCAAAGCTTGAAAAAGTACAAAGAGAGCATAATTTTGTTATAGTTGATGAAGTAGATAGTATTTTAATAGATGAAGCAAGAACTCCGCTTATCATAAGTGGACCTACAAATAGAACTTTAGACGGCTATGTTAAAGCAAATGAAGTAGCAAAACAAATGCAAAAAGGCCAAGCAGCTACTACTCCTCAAGAATTGCCAAGTGGTGATTTTGTTGTCGATGAGAAAAATAGAACTATTATGATTACAGAGGTTGGAATTTCTAAGGCTGAAAAATTATTTGGAGTAGAAAATTTATATAGCTTAGATAATGCAATATTAGCCCATCAGCTTGATCAGGCTTTAAAAGCGCATAATTTATTTGAAAAAGATGTGCATTATGTATTAAGAGATAAAGAAGTTGTAATTGTTGATGAATTCACGGGAAGATTAAGCGAGGGAAGACGCTTTAGTGATGGTTTACACCAAGCATTAGAAGCTAAAGAAGGGGTAAAAATTCAGGAAGAAAGTCAAACTTTAGCAGATATTACTTTCCAAAATTATTTTAGAATGTATAAAAAGTTAGCAGGCATGACAGGTACTGCACAAACTGAGGCAACGGAATTTTCTCAAATTTATAATTTAGATGTAGTTTCTATACCTACAAATATACCAATTGCAAGAATAGATAAAGATGATTTGATTTATAAAACTCAAGAAGAAAAATTTAAAGCAGTTATTGAAGAGATAAAAAAAGCAAATGCAAAGGGTCAGCCAGTTTTAGTGGGAACTGCAAGTATTGAAAGAAGTGAAGTATTTCATAATATGCTTGTAAAAGAACGCATTCCTCATCATGTGCTTAATGCTAAAAATCACGAGCAAGAAGCTTTGATTATTCAAGATGCGGGTAAAAAAGGTGCAGTGACTATAGCTACTAATATGGCAGGTCGTGGGGTTGATATAAAAATAGATGATGAAATAAGAGCTTTAGGAGGGCTTTATATTATAGGAACTGAACGCCATGAAAGTAGAAGAATAGATAATCAACTTCGTGGTCGTGCAGGACGTCAAGGTGATCCTGGTGTAAGTAGATTTTACTTAAGTTTAGAGGATAATCTTTTAAGAATTTTTGGTGGTGATCGCATTAAAAATATCATGGAAAGATTAGGTATAGAAGAGGGTGAGCATATAGAAAGTCGTATTGTTACAAGAGCTGTTGAGAATGCGCAAAAAAAAGTTGAAAGCTTGCATTTTGAAAGCAGAAAACACTTGCTTGAATATGATGATGTGGCGAATGAACAAAGAAAGACTATTTATAATTATAGAAATGAATTATTAGATGAAGAATTTGACTTGCAAGATAAAATTTTAAAAAATATTGCTGAGTATAGTAATCACTTAGTAAGCCAAATTTATTTAAATGCAGAACTTGAAGATGATGTTAAGCATTTTGAAAGCTTAAAGCAAAAAGTAAGTTATGAGTGTAATCTTGAGCTTAGCGAAGCTGATTTTAAAGATTTAGGTGTAATTGAAGTAGAAAATAAATTAAGTGAAATTTTAGAAAAAGCTTACAAAGATAAAATGAGTATTATTGATGATAAGGAAGCTAGAAGAATTGAAAGAATCTTATATCTTCAAATTTTGGATAATCTATGGAGAGAGCATTTGTACCAAATGGATGTTTTAAAAACTGGTATAGGTTTAAGAAGTTATAATCAAAAAGATCCTTTAGTAGAATATAAAAAAGAAAGTTATAATCTTTTCATGGAGCTTGTTGAGCGTGTTAAATTTGATAGTTTAAAATTGTTATTTAATGTAGTTTTTACTCAAAAAGAAGCACAAAATTTTGAAGAAAAAAGCCATGAGCAAAATGAGCAGTTTTTAGCTAATACCACAGAAAGTGGTGTTGATGAAAACGGTGAAGCACAAATTACTAAAGTACCTAGAAATTCACCTTGTCCTTGCGGTAGCGGTAAAAAATATAAAGAATGCCATGGTAAAAGTGGTCCCAAAAAAGGTATTTTAGCTTAAGGTTTGAAATGAATTTAGTTATAGTTGAAGATGATATAAATATGAGAAAATCACTTGAAATTGCTTTGAGTGAGTATGAAGAATTTGCTATAAAATCTTATAAATCAGCAACTGAAGCTTTAAAAAAACTAAATGATGATGTTGATTTGATTATTACAGATATTAATATGCCGGGTATGGATGGTATTGAATTTGTGCAAGCTTGTGAGAATAAATATGATTTTATTATTATCACAGGTAATGCAACACTAAATCGTGCCATAGAAGCAGTAAGACTTGGAGTAAAAGATTTTCTAGTAAAACCATTTGATATTAATACTTTAGTAACTGCGATAAAACGTGCAAAAATAATCCAAGAAAAGACTTCTAAAAAAACAAATAAAAAGACTATTAAAAAAGAAGAAAATCAAGATTTTTATGGCACTTCTAAAGCTTTGGAAGATTGTTTAAAATTGGCTACTAAGGCTGCTAAGACAGATGCAAGTGTGCTTTTTTTTGGAGAAAGTGGGGTAGGTAAAGAAGTTTTTGCAAATTTTGTGCATAAAAATTCAAAAAGAGCACAAAAACCTTTTGTGGCTATTAATATGGCAGCAATTCCATCAAATTTGATAGAAAGTGAGCTTTTTGGTTTTGAAAAAGGTGCATTTACCGATGCTAATACTACTAAAATAGGGTTGTTTGAGCTCGCTAATGAAGGCACTTTGTTTTTAGATGAAATAGGTGAAATGCCTTATGAAATTCAAGCAAAATTATTAAGAGCCTTGCAAGAAAAAGAAATTACAAGATTAGGAAGTACTAAGAGTATAAAGATTGATGTAAGAATTATTAGTGCAACTAATGCTCATATAGAAAAAAAGATTGCAGATAATGAATTCAGACAAGATTTATATTATAGGCTTAATACTATTCCTATTAATATACCACCACTAAGAGAGCGTCAAGAAGAAATTTTGCAAATTGCACAAAAGGTATTACTTGATACATGTAAAGAATACGATTTTAATGAAAAAACTTTAAATCAAGAAGCACAAGATGCTTTGCTAGCTTATGATTTTCCAGGTAATATTAGAGAGTTGATTTCTATTATACAAAGAGCTTGTATTTTAAGTGAAAATGATGAGATTAGCACTCAAGATTTATTCTTAGAAAGTAGAAAAAGTAAAGATATTAAAAATCTTGAAAAAGAATTGATTTTAGAAGCTTTAAAAAATTCGCAAGATATTGCAGAAGCAGCTAAGCTTATAGGGATGAGTGAGAAAATTTTTAGTGAAAAAATGAAAAAATACAATATTACTTAAAAAGGATGGATGATGAAAAAAATAGCCATTGTAGGTGCAACTGGAGCAGTCGGAGAAGAGCTTTTAAATGTTTTGGATGAGCTTGATTTCCCGGTTGAAAGTATTTTACCATTAGCAAGTGCAAAAAGCGCAGGTAGTGAAGTAGAATTTAGAGGAAAAAGTTATAAAGTAAAAGAATTAACTCCAAATGTTTTTAAAGAAAATCCTGTAGATATTGCTTTTTTTAGTGCCGGAGGAAACATAAGTGCTGAGTATGCAAAATACGCAGTAGAGTGTGGTGCTGTAGTGATTGATAATACTAGTCATTTTAGAATGGATGAAAATGTTCCTTTGGTAGTTCCTGAATGCAATAGCGAAGATATTAAAGATTGGGAAAAAACAGGAATTATTGCTAATCCAAATTGCTCTACTATACAAATGGTGCATGTTTTAAAACCACTTGATGATGTATTTAATCTAAAAAGGGTAGATGTAAGTACTTATCAAGCAGCAAGTGGTGCAGGTAAAGAAGGTATGGAAGAATTAGTTCAAGGAATGCAAAGTTTTTTTGCTTTTAAATTAGATGAATTTGAGGCAAAAACTTTTCCATATACCTTAGCTTTAAATTTAATTCCTCAAATTGATGTTTTTAGTGAAAATGGCTACACTAAAGAAGAATTAAAAATGGTAAATGAAACGCAAAAAATATTGCATAAAAAACTTGAAATTTCAGCAACTTGCGTAAGAGTTCCTGTGCTTAGAAGTCATAGTGAAGCTATTACTATGCATTTTGAAAAAGATGTTGATGTTGTTAAGGTTAGAGAGATACTTTCTAAAGCACCAAGTGTTGTTGTGATTGATGATGTAGAAAATAAAAAATATCCTATGCCACTTTTTACAAGCGATGCTAATGAAACTTATGTAGGAAGAATTAGACGCGATATTAATCATAAAAATATTTTACACTTATGGTGCGTGGCTGATCAAATTCGTGTAGGAGCTGCTACAAATGCAGTGCGTATTGCACAAAAATGGTTAGAATTGGTTTAAAAAGGAGAAAAATGTTAGAAAGATTTTTTGAGAATTTATTGGTTAAGAGCCGTTTAGTCACTATTTTGCCTGTAATTTTTGGCCTTATAGGAGCTTTTGTTTTATTTTTTATTGCAAGTTATGATGTGATTAAAGTTTTAAAATATGTATTTGAGTATTTTATGTTACCTAATTCTACGGTAGATTTGCATGAGGATATTGTTGGTTTGATTATAGGGGCTGTAGATTTATATTTAATGGCTTTAGTTTTATTTATATTTTCTTTTGGAATTTATGAACTTTTTATTAGTGAAATAGAAGAATTTAAACAAACTAAACAGTCAAAAGTTTTAGAAGTGCACAGTTTAGATCAACTAAAAGATAAACTTGCAAAAGTTATTATTATGGTTTTAGTTGTAAATTTTTTCCAAAGAATTTTACAAATGCAACTAAATACGGTTTTGGATATGACTTATCTTGCAGGTTCTATTTTAGCTCTTTGTATAGGACTTTATTTTTTACACAAAAGTGATCATTAAAATAAGGAATAAAAATGATTTTTATTGATGCATGTTTTAAAAAGTCAACCCCTTATACTCCAGTTTGGATGATGCGCCAAGCAGGAAGATATTTACCTGAATATATGCAGGTTAGAGCAAGTGCTGGAGATTTTTTATCACTTTGTAAAGATTATAAAAAAGCGAGTGAAGTTACCTTACAACCAGTAGATATTTTGGGTGTTGATGCAGCTATTATTTTTTCAGATATTTTGGTAGTACCTTTAGAAATGGGTATGGATTTAAAATTTGAAAAAGGCGAGGGCCCTATATTTTCAAATCCTATTAAAACAAAAGAAGAATTGGAAAGATTAGATGTTGAAAAAAGCATTAAAAACCTTTCTTATATTTATGATGCACTAGCATTTACTAGAGAAAAACTTACACAAGATAAAGCTTTGATTGGTTTTTGTGGAAGTCCTTGGACTATTGCTACTTATATGATAGAGGGTGGTAGTAGTAAAAATTATGCAAAGTGTAAAAAAATAGTTTATCAAAATCCTGAATTTTTACATCAAATTTTATCTAAACTTACTTTTGTTTTAAAGTATTATATTCAAGAGCAAATTAGAGCAGGTGCTAATGCTATACAGATATTTGATAGTTGGGCAAGTGCTTTAGAAAAAGAAATGTTTTTTGAGTTTTCTTTTAAATATATGCTTGAAATTGCTGATTTTATAAAGGAAAAATATCCGCATATTCCTGTGATTTTATTTCCTAAAGGGGTAAGTGGGTTCTTAGATGATATAAATGGAAATTTTGATGTCTTTGGAGTAGATTGGAGTACCCCTTTAGAGTTGGCTAAGGAAAAACTAGGCGCTAAATATACTTTGCAGGGTAATATGGAGCCTTGCAGACTCTATGATAAAAAAGCTATTGAACAGGGTGTGGATAAAATTTTAAATATTATGCAAGATAGTGCGCATATTTTTAATCTCGGACATGGAATTTTACCTGATATTCCTGTTGATAATGCTAAATATTTTATCAAGCTAGTTCAAGAGAAATCTAAAAAGTGAGTAAAATAACTTTTGGGCCTATAAGTTCAAGAAGATTTGGACTTTCATTGGGAATTGATTTAAGTCCAAATCAAAAACAATGTAATTTTGACTGCGTTTATTGTGAATTACAAGCTGCAAAACCTTTGGAAAAATCTTTAATTTATCCTAAAATAAAAAATATTATCGATGAAGTACAAAGTGTATTGAAAGGTAATGTGCAATTTGACTTTTTAACATTAACTGCAAATGGTGAGCCTACTTTATATCCTCATTTAAAAGAATTAGTTTATGAATTAAATAAAATAAAACAAGATAAAAAACTCTTAATCCTAAGCAATGGTAGTGGAGTTTTAAATTCGGATATTTTTGATGCTTTAATGTATATTGATGTAGTTAAATTTAGTCTTGATAGTGCAATGGAAAAAACTTTTTATAGAGTTGATAGGGCTTTAAAGCAAATAAAACTTGAAACAATGATAGAACAAATGATCGCCTTTAGAGAGAAATTTTTGGGTGAGCTTGTTATGGAAGTTTTAATTGTCAAGGGATTGAATGATAACAAAGATGAGATGTTGGCTTTAAATGAGGCATTTGACAAGATAAGACCATCAAGAGTGGATTTTAGCACTATAGATAGACCGCCTGCGTATCCTGTTAAAGGTATATCTTTGGAAAAGTTGGAAGAATTAAGTATGTATATCACTAGTGTGCCTGTTGTGCTTGCTAAACATTATTACAAAGGTGAAAAAATTGATTTTAATATCCAAGAGCTCTTGAAGATGCTGCAGCTTAGAGCACAAAGTGAATTTGACATAGAAAACAAATTTAGTCAGCATAGTAAAGATATATTAGAAAAATTAATTAAAGAACGAAAAATTGTTGTAGAAAATTTAGCAGGAGTAAAATTTTACAAAAAAGCGTAATTTTTTATAAAAAATCTTGACAAAAAAGTTTTTTTCTTATATAATATCATTTCTTATTTATTGATGTTCCGGATTAGCTCAGCGGTAGAGTAGTCGGCTGTTAACCGATTGGTCGTAGGTTCGAATCCTACATCCGGAGCCACTTTGTAAATTTAATCTCATGTATATTTTATAATAATCTAATTTGTAATTTATAATTATATTTTTTTTGATGGTCAATTAGTATTTTCTTATTTTATGAAAATACTAATTTTTAATATCAAAAGTAAAAAATTTACTTTCAAAATTATTTCCTACTTTTTCATATTGAAACATAGCAGGTTCTAAATTTTGGACTTCATGATATAATAGTCCTAGTGCAAGTCTTGCTTCTAAGGTTTCTTCATTTTCTAATTTTGCAAGCTCTAGTAAAGCTATGGCTGAATTTGGATTATTAGAACCTATCGCTGCTACTGCGGCTAAAAATAAAGTTTGTGCATCTTTGATTTTATAATCATCTATTAAGATATTGTAAAGCGTATATGCTTCTTGGTATTCTTTAGCAAAAATATCAACATAAGCTAGAGCAAAAATCAGCCCGATGGAATTTTTATTACTCATAGCAAGTCTTTTTTTTATGTCATTTCTAACATGATTTAATAAGCCTGTAATTTGCATAAGTGTCACATAGCTGTCTTTAACTATACCAGCTCCACCAAATAAAGAATTATAATCAAGCTTGGTTGTTAAAAAATACATTTGTGCTTGTTTGGCATACTCTTTAATATCAAGATTTGTGTTTTTAGAATTAAAATATAAAATATTGCTAATAATATCCTCACCGAGCAAATCTTTTAATTCTTTTATTTTTTGATTTCTTAAAATTTCAAGATTATTGCCATTAGCAGCTACTATAGCAAACATTAGTTCTAAAGGAGTATTTTTGCTATTTGAAAGGTTGTCTAAATAAGGAATCATAGCAGTAAAGTCACTTTTAACTAGATGTAGTAAATATTTATAGATATTATGATTTTGATCGATATTATTATCTGCTTGTAAATTTTCCAAAAGTTCATTAGCAAGTTTGGTATAATCTTTTTTTACTAAATCCATGCAATATATGGCAAAAATACCTGCAATATAATTTTTTGGATTTAAATGATAAGCAGTTGAAAAATGTTTATATGCATTATTATAATCTTGCAGTTGTGCATAAGTTAAAGCAAGATTATAATGAATTACATCGTGAGCATGATAAATTTCACTTAAATTTTTAAATTCTTGATTTGCTTCTCTTAGATGAAAATTAAAAGCTAGATTGATAGCATGAGATAATTCCACATTAACGCCTGATAAAGCTTTGCTTTTAACAAGCAATTCATTTTCATACTCATACCCTTGTATGAAATTTCCCAAATCAGCTTTTGTGATGAGTTCCATGCTTTGTTTTATATCAAAAACGCGATAAGGTGAAAAATAAAAAAGTAAATCATAAATTTGTTGTTTTCCTGTGATTAAACTTTTGGCAAAATGTTGCTGCGCTATATCAATATTTGAAAAATTTCTTTTTAGTCTTGTTTTTATGTTATAGTATTTTGAGCCAATAGCTCTATCTTTTACATATAAAGTTTTTAAAATTTGTGCACCATTGTCAAATTGGCCTGTTTTTAATTCTACTAAAGCTAGAGCCATTTTGCTTCTTATGGCTTGATTTTCTATTTTTGATGCTTTTTCAAGATATTCTTTAGCTTTTTTATATTCTCCCAGTTTTGCATATAATAAACCTAAGGGTAAGCTTGCTTCATAATCTTGTTGCTTTTGCAGAAGATTAATGGCGTTTTGATCAGATTTTAATAATGCGTAAATTTTTGCCCCAAGGTAATAAGACTCCCCTTGATAGCTGTTGATATTACTTGAACGCATGAACATTTGTAAAGCCTCTGGATAAAATCCTTGATAGTAATTAATTAATCCTAGATAATAATCATACAAAGAAGATTTAGAATCTTGTGGTAAATGTACTCTTGCTAAATCAAGATAATATTTAAATTTCTCTTTATCGCCTAGATTAAAATAACACACAGCTATATTAATAGCTGCTGCAACTTTGTGTTCTTCTAATTCTAAAGATTGTTTGAAATTCTCAACAGCACTAATATAATCTTTTTGTTTCATTTGAGCTACACCAAGATTATAACTTGATAAAGATTGATTGAAAATATTAATATTATTATAAAGCTCTAAAGCACTTTCTATATCACCTTTTTCATATAATAAATTTGCCTTTTGTACTACAAGATCTAAAGCAGATTGTTTCACCTTTGTGATACTTGTACTAACATTATCTTCTAAAATTGGATTATTTGTGATTACTTTTTTATCTTCTTTAAAAACAAGAAGTAAAACTAAAATAATAAATAAAATTAGAGCAAGAGCACCAAGTGTTGAAATCAAAATAAGAAATTTTTTATCAAAAAGCTTTTTCTTTTCTTCAGGTTGTGATGCTTGAGGTTCTTCCTCTACTCTTTGAAAAGTACTTTCTTCTTCCTCTAATTCAGGAGGTATTGTGCCAGGAGGGATAGTTTGTTCTTCCACTCCTGGATTTTCATCAATCTCTGAAAAAGCTTTTTCTTGATTATCTTGTTCTTTAAGTGTTACTTCTTCGGCCATGTTTTCTCTTAAAAGTATTTTCTTAATGCATCAGGAATTCTTATATTTCCATCTTTTTCTTGATAATTTTCCATAATAGCTACCAAGGTTCTACCAACAGCTAGTGAAGAACCATTAAGTGTGTGAACTAATTCATTTTTGCCCTTATCGTTTTTAAAACGGATCTTTGCGCGTCTTGCTTGAAAATCTTTACAATTTGACACAGAGCTAATTTCACGGTATTTGTTTTGCGATGGAAGCCATACTTCTAAGTCTACTGTTTTCGCAGCAGAAAAGCCCAAATCTCCCGTGCAAAGCATTAAATGCCTATGTGCTAGACCCAAAGAGCTTAGTAAATCACTGGCGCAATTTAACATTTCTTCAAACATCAATTCACTTTGATCAGGCTTACATATACTAACAAGCTCTACTTTTTCAAATTGATGTTGCCTTATAATACCTCTTGTATCTCTACCCGCGCTTCCTGCTTCTTGTCTAAAACAAGCACTATAGCAGGTCATTTTTAAGGGTAGTTCTTCTTGAGTTAAAATTTCATTAGAATAAAGATTAGTTACAGGAATTTCAGAAGTTGAGATGAGATATAAATCATCATTTTCTACCTTATACATATCATCTTTAAATTTAGGAAGCTGTCCTGTGCCATACATGGTTGCGCTATTTACTAAAAATGGTACATTGACTAGCTCAAAACCTCTACTTCTATTAAAATCAATCATATAATTTACCAAGGCTCTACTTAGTAAAGCTCCTTCATTTTTAAGCACACAAAAACGACTTTGTGAGATTTTAACCCCTCTTGTAAAATCAAGCCAGTTTAATTTTTCTCCCAAATCATGATGTTCTTTGATTTCAAAATCAAAACTAGGAGGTGTTAGAACTTTTTTTAATTCTACATTTTCATCTTCATCTTCTCCAAAAGGCACGCAATCATCAGGGATATTTGGTATTGCTAGGGCAATTTGTTCTAGTTTTTCTTCTAGCGTGCTAACGATTTTTGACTGAGTATTGATTTTTTCTTTATTTTGGCTTAGTTGTACTTTTAAGCTTTCTTTATCTTGTGTTGTTGCAAGCTCTTTACTAAATTTATTTTGAAAAGCTTGAAATTCTTCCAAAAGTGCTTTTTCTTTTTTTAAATTTATAAATAAGTCGCTAAGTTCTTTGAGTAAATTTTCATCTACTTTTTTAGCTTTTAGTTTTTGCGCAATTTCATCAAAATTATTTTGCAAAAGTTTTAAATCTAACATTCTAACTCCTTTTATAGTCCTATTTTAGCATAAATTTTTTCCATTGTTTCTCGGGCTTGTTTTTTTGCTTTGCTTGCTCCAAATTCTAAAATCTCATCGATTTTAGAAGGATTAGCTAGTAATTTTTCATATTCTTCCTTAGCCGAGGCAAAATACTCACTAATGATTTCATTTAAATATATTTTAAAATGCCCATAGCCTTCACCACCTTTTTCATAACGGCTTTTTAAAGTTTCTTGTTTTGTTTTGTCTAAAAACAATTTTGCGATTTTAAATACATTACAATTTTGCCAATCTTTTGGATCTTCTAAAGCTGTACTATCTGTAACAATGGAAGAAATTTGTTTTTTAATAGCTTTTGGTGTATTAAAAATATCGATTGTGTTTTGATAAGACTTGCTCATTTTGGCTCCATCAGTACCAGGTACTACTGCAACTTCATCATTAACTTTAGCTTGAGGTAGGGTAAAAATTTCACCCCATTCGTTATTTACTTTTAAGGCTATATCTCTTGCTATTTCAACATGTTGAATTTGATCTTTACCTACAGGAACTACTTGAGCATTAAAAAGTAAAATATCTGCAGCCATTAAAACAGGGTAAGAAAAAAGCCCATGGTTGGCATTTAAACCTTTGGCAATTTTATCTTTATAGCTATGTGCTCTTTCTAAAAGTCCCATTGGGGTAAATTGAGAAAGAATCCAATAAAGCTCCATTACTTCTTTTACATCACTTTGTAACCAAAATACGCTTTTTTGTGGATCAATTCCTAAACTTAAAAAAGCTGCCGCAGCTTTGAGTGAATTTTGTTTAAGTTTTTCTCCATTAAAATTTGAAGTCATAGCATGATAGTTTGCTATAAACATATACATTTGATTTTCTTCTTGCATATTTAGCATTTGTTTTATAGAGCCAAAATAATTTCCTATATGTAAATCCCCACTTGGCTGTAATCCTGTAATAATTCTCATTTTACCTCTTTTTTGATTTCTTTAATTATTTCTTGGATATTTTTGTTTTCAATATTTATAATGATATTTGCTTTTTTTTCATATTTTTTGATTCTTTGATCAAATAGTATTTTAGCATTGTTTGTGTTTGAAAATAAGGGTCTTGTGGCCAATTCTTCTTTATTTAGTCTTTGCAAGAGATAATCAAAACTTGCTTTTAAGTAAACGATAGTACCAATATTTTTTATTTTTTTTTGTTCTATGAAGCCACCACCGCTTGCAATAGAACAATTTTGCACATAAGTTAAAAACGAAACAAGTTTTTTTTCTTCTTTGCGAAATTTTTTTTCTCCATATGTTTTAAAAAATTCACTAATTTCAAGATTAAATTTTTCTTTGATTAAAACATCTGTATCTAAAAAGAATTTATCATATTTTTTTGCATAAGCCCTTGCTATAGTTGTTTTACCACAGCCCATAAATCCTACAAAAAGGAGGTTAGTTTTCTTGCTCATCTTTGCTACCTTTTTTTCTTGAAGCTAAAATTAAAGGTACACCTTCAAAGTTAAATTGTTTTCTAATTTGATTTTGTAAATATCGTTTATAACTAAAATGTAAAGCTTTTGGTCTATTCATAATTAGAGCTATTTTTGGAGGTGCTAAGTCGTATTGAACCGCATAATAAATTTTCACTAATTTACCATAATCATGTGGTAGCGGGTGGGCTCTTGTGGCTTCTTCTACCAAAGCATTTAATTTTGCTGTTGGAATTTTTTGGGTGAAATTTGCAAAAACTTCTAAAATTTTATCCAAAAGCACATGTATTCTTTTTCCACTTAAAGCTGATACGCTTACAACAGGTGCATAAGCTAGGAATTTAAAACGATCTAATTTTAATTCTTTTAAAGTTTTATCAAAATCAAGTTCGCTTTTATCCCATTTATTAAGTACGATAATCACACCTAAACAATGTTTAGCAGCAAGCCCTGCGATACGCTCATCAAGTTCGTTAAAACCTTCAGCTGCGTCAAGTACTAAAAGTGCAATTTGAGCATTGGCTAGGGCATATTCAGTTCTATTAAGTGCATAACGCTCTAAACCCTGTATTTTCCCGCGTTTTCTAATACCTGCGGTATCTACAAATTCGATGATTTTATCTTTATGCATAATGCTTTCATTAACAGGATCAATTGTAGTGCCTGCTATATCGCTTACCACGCTACGTTCTTCTTTTACTAAAGCATTTAAAAGACTTGATTTTCCTACATTAACCCTGCCGATAATTCCCACTTTAATATGATTTTCATTAATAGTTTTTAGCTTAAAATCTCCGCTATTTTCATCAAAATTTTCTAAATAACTTTCAAAGTCTTCTTCTTCATCTGCATTTAAATAACTTTCATCTAAAAACTTACTAGCCCACATACAAAGCTCATCAATGCCTATATTATGTGTTACAGAGATATTAAAAACTTCTTTTACTCCAAAATTAGAAAATTCCCAAGATCTTTCTTCGTCTTTTTTGTTATCGACTTTATTGATTACTAAAGCTATGGGTTTGTTGAGTTTTTTCATTTCATAAAAAAAAGCTTTATCTTCATCATCAGGTAAAAATTTTCCATCCACCATATAAAAGATAATATCACTATTTTTAGCAGCTTTAAGCGAATTTGCTTTGATATTTTTAAAAAGCTCATTACTCTCATCAAGCCCGCCGCTATCTATCAACAAAGCTTTTTTGCCATCAATTTCTACTTCTATTTTATTAGTATCTCTTGTAGTTCCACTTATGTCACTAGTTATTGCAATGCGCTTTCTTGCAAGTCTATTAAAAAGACTTGATTTGCCAACATTTGGTTTTCCTATTAAAATAATACTTTGCATTAATACTCATTTTTTAAATTTTTATTTGTGATTATATAAAAATTGCCTTAAAATTAAGCAAAAAAGACTAAAATAACAGGAATTTTATATGGAATTTATATGTTAAGAATAGTTAAAAAGAATTTAGGTATATATTTTATGATTATTGCTTCTATAGAATTTGCATTTGTAGGTGCTTGTGCAAAAATTCTTAGTGAAGAATTATCATCGATTGAAATTATGTTTTTTAGAAATATTATAGGCACAGCTTTTATGCTTTATGCGCTTTCAAAATTAAATTTTCATAAAAGTGGCGGACATCTTGGACTGCTTATTTTTAGAGGTATTATAGGAACGATCGCTTTATATCTTTTCTTTTATAATGTTTCTAATATTTCATTAGGTGGGGCTTTTGCTTTTCAAAAAACAGCGCCTATTTTTATAGCTTTGATTGCTTTTTTGTTTTTTAAAGAAAGTTTGGGATTAAAAGCTTGTTTTGGGATTTTGATTGCTTTTATAGGAGTATTATTAATCTGTCAGCCTTTTGCAGATAGCACTACGCATTCAGGTTTTGATTTAAAAAATAGTATTTTAGGAATTTTAAGCGGTTTTTGTGCAGCCTTGGCGCTAACTAGCGTAAGAGAGCTTAGAAAATCATACCCAGCGCCATTTATAGCTTTATCTTTTGTTTTAATTGGTACTTTGATGCCTTTAATGTCTATGATTGTAGGTTCTTTTTATGAAATAAAAGAGCTTGATTTTTTAATTGCTCCTTTTGTTATGCCTAGTCTTAAAGCTTGGATTTTTATTGTTTTGATGGGAATTTTTGGAGCAATGTATCAAATTCATGTTACTAAAGCTTATGGAGTAGCAAAAAAGGCAGGAGTTGTTGCGGGGGTTAGCTATATAGATGTAGTTTTTACTTTATTTTTGGGCATATTATTAGGAGATGAATTTCCTAGCTTAATGGTTTTTATAGGAATTTTTAGCATTATTTTAGGAGGAATTATTTTGGTTAGTAAGCAAACAAAAGGAAAGAAAAATGGAAAATAAAACAGATTTAATTTATGGTTTAGAAGATAGACCACCTTTTGCTAAGGCATTTTTTGCTGCATTAGTGCATTTAATGGCTATGTTTGTTGCTGTGATTACACCTGCTTTATTAATTTGCAAAGGACTTGGGATAGATGATACTAATACGGCTAGAATTATTTGTATGTCGCTTTTTGCTTCAGGCGTTGCTTCGCTTTTGCAGATTAAAACTTGGGGTCCTATAGGGAGTGGACTTTTATCTATTCAAGGGACTAGTTTTAATTTTGTTGCACCTATTATTTTAGGTGGGCTTGTTTTAAAAAATAATGGTTTATCGCAAGAAGCAATGCTTGGAGCCATTTTTGGCACTTTAATGCTTTGTTCTACTACTGAAATGATTATTTCTCAAATTTTACCTTTTATTAGAAGAGTGATTTCGCCTTTGGTTTCAGGTATAGTTGTGATGATTATAGGTCTTAGTTTGATTAATGTTGGCCTTGTGAGTGCAGGAGGTGGATTTGCGGCTAAGGCAAGTGGTGAGTTTGGCTCATTACAAAATTTATTATTAGCCGGAGTTGTGATTTTAAGTATTATTGTTTTAAATCGTTTTAATAATGCCTATATAAGAATTTCTTCTTTATTTATAGCTATGATAATAGGACTTTTAGTAGCTATGACTTTTGAAAATTTTAGTTTTAATTTTAATGAAAATTTACCTTTAGTGTTTTTACCCGATCCTTTACATTATGGTTTGAGTATTGATTATAATCTTATTTTACCTTTGATTTTAGTTTTTATGGTAACTTCTTTAGAAACTATCGGCGATATTAGTGCTACTAGTGAAGTTTCAAATCAGCCAGTTAAAGGCGAACTTTATGCAAAAAGATTAAAAGGCGGGGTTTTGGCTAATGGTTTTAATTCCTTTGTTTCAGCCTTTTTTAATACTTTTCCAAATTCATGTTTTGGGCAAAATAATGGCGTTATAGCTTTAACAGGTGTTGCAAGTCGATATGTTGGATTTATTGTAGCTTTTATGTTGATGATTTTGGGTTTGTTTCCTATTGTGGCTGATATTACTTTGCAAATTCCAGAACCTATTTTAGGAGGAGCAACTTTAGTAATGTTTGGTACTATAGCTGCAACGGGAGTTAGGATTATTTCTAAGGAAAATTTAAATCGTCGTTCTATTATCATCATAGCTATGAGTTTGGGTATAGGGCTTGGAGTTTCTAATAATCCTGATATTTTAGAATTTATGCCAATGTGGTTTAAAACTTTATTTTCTTCAGGGATTGCAGCAGGTGGGATTACGGCTATTATCTTAAATTGCATTTTTCCGCTTGAAGAAAATGAAAAAAATAAAGTAAAATAATAAAAAATAAGGAAAAATAATGAAAAAAATGATACTAATAACAGGTCCTTGTGTAATAGAAAATGAAGAACTTGTTTTTAAAGTTGCACAAGAGCTTGAATGCTTTTTAAAAGATGGTAGAATTGATTTTTATTTTAAATCAAGTTTTGATAAAGCAAATAGAACTAGTATTAATAGTTTTAGAGGGCCAGGTCTTGAAAAAGGCTTGGAAATTTTGCAAAAAGTGAAAGATAAATTTGGCATGCAAATTCTTACTGATATTCATGAGAGTTCTCAAGCGAGTGTTGCGGCTGAGGTTGTAGATGTTTTACAAATTCCTGCCTTTTTATGCAGGCAAACTGATTTATTAGTAGCTGCTGCTAAAACAAAAGCCAAGGTAAATGTAAAAAAAGGGCAATTTTTAAATCCTGAAGATATTAAATACAGTGTAGCTAAAATTTTACAAACTAGAGGCATTGATGAAGAAGGTTTTGAAATAGCCAAAGAAAATGGAGTTTTTGTAGCTGAGAGAGGTTCGAGTTTTGGTTATGGAAATTTGGTCGTAGATATGAGAAGTTTGGTTATCATGAGAAAATATGCTCCAGTTATTTTTGATGCTACTCATAGTGTGCAAATGCCAGGAGCAAACGGTGGAAGTAGTGGAGGCAAAAGTGAATTTGTAGAGCCATTAGCAAGAGCTGCTGCTAGTGTTGGTGTAGATGGATTTTTCTTTGAAACGCACATTGATCCTTGCAAAGCTTTATGTGATGGACCAAATATGCTTGATCTTTCAAGACTTAAAAACTGCGTAAATACGCTTTTAAAAATTCAAGAAATCATTTAGAAAAGGAAAATTATGAAGATAATAGAGGGAAATTTAAGTTTAAAAGGTGATGAGAAAATTGCGATTATCAATGCAAGATTTAATCATATCATCACAGATCGTTTAGTTGAAGGTGCTAAAGATGCTTTTTTAAGACATGGGGGCAAGGAAGAAAACTTAAGTCTTATCTTAGTGCCAGGTGCTTTTGAAATTCCTTTTGCATTAAAACAAGCTTGTGAGAGTAAAAAATTTGATGGAATTTGTTGTGTTGGAGCAGTAATTCGTGGAAGTACACCACATTTTGATTATGTAGCAGCTGAAACTACTAAAGGTATAGCAAGTGTAGGGCTTGGAACCAATATACCTGTAAGTTTTGGAGTTTTAACAACTGATACTTTAGAGCAAGCCATAGAAAGAGCAGGTAGTAAAGCAGGTAATAAGGGTTTTGAAGCTATGCTTACTGTAGTTGAAATGCTTAATTTAATCCAAAAAATTAAGGCTTAAAATGGCTACTAGACACCAAGTAAGACAAAGTATAGTTTCTTTGCTTTATGCAGCACAGTTAAATCAAGAAAATAAAGATTTTATCAATGAATTTTTGGATGAGAAAAAAATTCGCAATGACCAAAGAAAATTCACTCTAGATTTATATAATGGTATCAATGAGCAACTTACTTTGCTTGATGAGAAAATCAATGAGTGTTTGAAAGAGCACAAATTAGATGGAGTAGCTAGTATAGAAAAGGCCATTTTGCGTTTGGGTACTTATGAGATTTTATTTACTTCTACACAAAAAGCGATTATCATTAATGAGGCTATAGAGCTTGCAAAAGAAATGGCAGGAGATAATGCTCCTAAATTTATCAACGGGGTGTTGGATAAAATTAACAAGGAAAAGCAATGAAACTTTGTGTGGCTTTTGATGTGTCAAGTTATGATGAGTGTATTAGTTTGGCTAAAGAATTAAAAGGTTTAGATCTTTGGGTTAAAATAGGGCTTAGATCATATTTAAGAGATGGGGTAAAGCTTTTAGAGGCGATTAAAAAAGTGGATGATTTTAAAATCTTTTTAGATTTAAAGCTTTATGATATACCAAATACCATGGCAGATGCTTGCGAAGAGCTTGCTAAACTTGATGTGGATATGTTTAATATCCACGCAAGTGCAGGTAAAAGTGCTATGTGTATGATTATGGAGCGTTTAAGTGTTTTGAGTAAAAGACCTTTGGTGCTTGCTGTATCTGCTTTAACTAGTTTTGATGAGCAAGAATTTTTTAGTATATATAGACAAAATATCAAACAAGCCGTTAAGGAATTTTCTAAAATTAGCTATGAAAGCGGTCTTGATGGTATGGTTTGTTCGGTATATGAGAGCTTATTGATTAAAGAAAATACAAATACAAATTTTATTACACTAACTCCTGGAATTCGTCCTTTTAAAGAAAATTTAGATGATCAAAAAAGAGTAGCTGATATACAGTGTGCTAAGGATAATCTGTCAGATTTTATCGTGGTTGGAAGACCTATTTATAAGGCAAAAGAACCTAGAATGGTTTGTGAGAATATATTAGAGCATTTAAAATAAGCCTAGAGGCTTATTTTAAATAAATTTTCATTTTCTTATTTTCTAAAATAATTCCATCATCATCACTAATAATTTGAAATTCTCCATTAAAATATCTTAAGAAGTCGTTTTCAAATTTCATAGATTCTTGATCGCAAAGCATTTTTGTCGAAGCAAGATTATCTTCTATTTTGATACTACTTCCTTGATCTTTATAGTTTCCAAAAAATCTATTACATCCTGATACACCAAAAACTCTTTTATCTTTATTATCAAAACTAATGCTTGCTTTAGTATTTTGAGGAAGTTCATGATTTTTTCCATTAGCTTCATAAGAACTTATAGTAAATTCTTTATTTTGTAAATCATCAACACTTAAATTTGCCACAGAACACCCACTAAAAATAGCTAAGCTCGCTATACTTAATGTGATTATTTTTTTCATTTTTATACTCCTTTGATTTATACATGAAAATGTTTTAATTCATCCTCTAAATTTTGACAAACTATATTTAACTCATGAGCAACATCTAATAAAATTTTTGAAATTTCTTCATTTTTATCACTTAATTTTACCGTTTCTTGCATTTTATCAAGCAAAGATTGCAAAGTTTCTTGTGTGCTTGAAATTTTTTGCATGCAAGCATTTGCTAAATCTCTTGCATTTTCATTGCAAACTTTTACTTCATTGGTTCCTTCTACAAGTTCTTTTGCATCTTGATTTAAAGAGTTAATTTCGTTAGCATTGTGTTTTAACTCTTTGGAAACTTCATTGATACTATCTACCAATTGTTTGGTTACGATGGCAATATTTTTTAAAAATTCTTCTGAATTTTGAGCAAGATTTCTTACATCTTCAGCAATAACTGAAAAGCCACGACCAAATTCTCCAGCACGCGCAGCTTCAATACCTGCATTTAAAGATAATAGATTGGTTTTATCAGCAATTTCTCCCATCATGTCAGAAGCTTTTTTAATCTCTTCTGCTTGTTTTTCCATAACTTCTACTTTTTGAGATAATATATCTTCATTTTCAGCTACAACTTTTACCTTATCTACTACTTGATTTAATGAGTCAAGCATAGTGTTTAAAACTTCAAAAGATTTTGTATTGGCTTTATTTGCGTTATTTGAAAGTTCAGCAAGATCTTGTAATTCTGTATGAATTTGCTCACTTAAATGATAAGATTCATCAGTTTTTGTATGACCTTCTTTAGTTCTATTTGCTAGATCAAGTGCATTAGCATTTAAAAGTTTAGATTGTTTATCTACCATTTGAGAATTTTTATTAGTAGAAATCACTGTATTTTGAATTTTTTCAATAAATTGGTTGATGTAGGTGCAAGCTTTACCTATTTCATCGGTGCTTTTTATATTAATTCTTGCGCGTAAATCTCCATCGCCGCTAGCTAGTTCTTTGGCATGTTTTAAAAGATCTAAAACAGGATTACCTACAACTATTTTTAAAATATAAAGTACAGCAAAAACGGTAAAAAGTAAAGCAACACTAAAGATTATAATATAGGTTCTAGCTGAACTTGCCAAATCATCATCTACATGTTTTAAATCATTGTACATATCCATAACACCCAAAACATCACCTTCTTTAGCATTAGCATGACAAGCAAGACAACCTTTATTGGCGATAAGTGGGCGTATAAGTCTTAGATAATGTCCTTGTTCGTTATTGATTTCAACGGCTTTAATTTCTGGCTTGTTAAATTGCTCGTTGATAATACTCTCATCACTTTTTGTAAAATGTTGTATTTCAAAGAGCTCAACTGTGCTTTTTGAAGGATAAATTTTAATATCTTTTATACCTTCTATTTCACCAGCATCTTTTATAGCTTGTTCTATAATAGCAGGATCGCCCAAATTCATTGCCATTCTTAATGTTTGAAAAACAGAAGTACTTAAAGTATCTAAATGTGCACGGCTGATTCTATCTGTAGTTTGTTGAGAATCTTTTTGTAAGATAATCTGCATGATAATAAAACTAATTAGCAATGTAGAAATCATTGCTAAAGATATTTTTGCGCCTATGCTCTTAAACATTTAAAACTCCTTTTATTAGTGTAAAAAGTGTCTTATGCCGCTAAAGTATAATGCGATACCATACTCATTAGCAGCTTGGATGATATCCTCATCTCTTATGCTTCCACCCGGTTCAATGATGGCTTTTACTCCTATTTTGCTAGCCTCATCTATACTATCTCTAAATGGAAAGAAAGCTTCGCTTGCTAAAACACAACCATTTAGATCAAGCCCCATTTCCTTGGCTTTATTAATAGCTGCTTTAGCTGCATCGATACGACTTGTCATACCCATACCAATGGCTACCATAGCTCCATTTTTTACATAAACTACATTGTTTGATTTAGTAAATGCAGCAATTTTCATAGCTATTTCAAGATCTTTTAATTCTTGTTCATTAGCTTTTCTTTCGCTTTTTAAAATCGCATTTTTTAATTCATCTTCTTTAACTTCATCACTATCTTGATATACAAAACCACCATCTATGTGCTTAAAATCATATTTATCATAAGCTCTAGTTAAAAATGGCGCTTTTTGTGTAAAGATTTTAATACGCTTTTTATCTTTAAAAACTTCCAAAGCATCATCGTCTACATTTGCTGCAATAATAACTTCTATATAAATTTCATTGATTTTTTGCGCTAATTCTTTATCTAAAGTTCCATTGATAGCAACAACCCCACCATAAGCACTTAAGGTATCGCATTTAAGAGCATGGATATAGCTTTGGAGTAAGTTTTCTTTTATGGCAAATCCGCAAGCATTTGCATGTTTTACAATGGCTACTGCCGGAGCTTTATCAAAAGCACTTGCTAAATTTAAAGCCGCGTTAATATCGGTTAGATTGTTAAAACTTGCTTCACCTTTTAAGGTTGTAAAATTGTGTGTGAAAAAGTCATCAAATTCATATAAAGCACCTTTTTGATGAGGGTTTTCTCCATATCTTGTGTCAAACACTTTTTGACCTACGATAAATTTACTTGCACCAAAGCCACCATTAAAACGCTCATTCATATAATTTGCTATGTAAGCATCATAATTTGCTGTATGCTCATAAGCTTTGATCATCAATGCTCTTCTAAAATCAAGATCTAAGGTATTATCTTTTAAAGCTTGTATGATTTTATCATAGTCTAAAATATCACAAACGACAATGACATTTTTAAAGTTTTTTGCACCACTGCGTATCATAGCAGGACCACCAATGTCGATATTTTCTACAATCTCATCAAAATCTTGGGTTAAAATTGTAGTTTTTTTGAAAGGATATAAATTCACACAAAGCAAGTCTATACTTTCGATGTTGTAATCTTTGGCTTGTTTTTGATGATCTTCATTTTCTCTTTTGTATAAAATTCCACCATGAATTTTTGGGTGCAATGTTTTAACACGCCCTTCAAACATTTCAGGGCTTTGAGTAAATTCACTAACTTCTTGTACTTGTAAATTATTTTCTTTTAAAAGCTTATAAGTACCTCCGGTGGATAAAAGCTCATAACCTAATTTAGTAAGTTCGCTAGCAAATTCTACAACACCTTCTTTATCACTCACACTAATTAGTGCTTTCATTAATTTTTCCTTTCTATATATTGTTTTAAAAATTCATATGATTCATTAATTTCTTGAAATTTTTTAACACCTTCTTTGATTTTTTCTTCATCACTATTGTTTGCGTTTAAAATATCAGGGTGGTATTTTTTGGCAAGTTCTCTATAGCGTTTTTTAAGCTCTTGTAAGTTTGCATTTTCATTTAAGCCTAAAATTTCACAAGCCTTTTGTAAATTCATACCTGTATTTTGTGTTTGCATAGAGTTTAAAAGTTTTTCAAGTATATTTACATCAAGTTCAAAAGCTCTAATGATAGCTCTTAAGACATCTTTTTTGGTATTGTTAAGTTCTCCATCAATCAAAGCCATTGCTACTAAGACATTTAAAATATTAATTCTTTCTTGTTGTGGTAAAGGCACTTCTTTGATAAACTCTTTGGCTATATCAAAAGTATCATTTAAAGTGTTTTTATGTTCATTAAAACATTGTTTTAAAAAATCTCTTTCTTTTTTATCTTTAGCATTATAATCAAGAATTTGTGAGATCATGTTTGCTTCATTCTCGCTAACTCTACCATCACTTTTTGCTATTTTTGCTAAAAGCGCTATAACATAATAGTTTAATCTCCTTTTAAAGCCATCAATCCTTTCTTCATGATAGCCTTGTTTAAAGCCTTGAGAGAAGCTTTTAGCTCCTTTTTTGAAAGAGCCTAAAAGATCATCTTTACCCCAAGTTTTATAATACCAATAAAATGCAAGAATTGCTAATACTAATAAAACAAAAAGCATTTCTATCCTAAATATTCTTTAAATTTATCAAAATAAATTTTTTGTAGTTTTACTAAAGATATCTTAATATCATCTAAAACGAAATCTTTTTCATTTAAAATTCCAAGTTTTGCAAAATTAATTTTCATTTTGTTTGCAAATTCAATAAAATTTTCTTCATTTTTAACACCAATTACAACTCTAGTTGGACTTTCTTCAAAAATAAAACTTCTGTTTTCAAAATTTGTTTTTACATTTACACCTAAATTCGCCTTTGCGCTCATTTTGGCTAAAGTCATAGCAAGACCACCTATGCCTATGCTATTAGCACAATCAAGTAACTTTGCTTCGTTTGCTTTTAGTAAGAAATCCCATAGTTTTAATTCTGCTTTAAAATCTATATCTTCAAGCTCTCCTGCGACTTTTTGATCTAGTACTTTAGCAATCAAAGATCCACCAAAACTACCTTTACTTTCTCCTATTAAATAAATAGCTTGCGTTTCTTTACTAAAGTATGATTTTAAAACATTTTCTGCTTTTTCGTGAATACCAACGCAAGCTATGGTTGGACTTGGAAAAATACTTACTCCATCGGTTTCATTATATAAAGAAACATTTCCGCTTACCACAGGGGTATTGAGTTCTTTACAAGCTAGTTTAATACCTTCACAGCCTTGGGCAAATTGCCACATTACTTCAGGGTTTTGTGGGTTGCCATAGTTTAAACAATCACTAATTGCCAAAGGTCTAGCTCCCGAGCATGCTATTTTTCTTCCTGCGCTTGCAACGGCTGCTGCTGCACCGATTTTTGGATTTACATAGTTTAATCTTGAGTTGCACTCAATGGCCATAGAAAGCAAGCAATTATTTTCTTTAATTCTAATACTATTTGCTCCTAAAGCCCCATCGCTTTTTAAGGTGTTAGTTTGTACGCTTGAGTCAAACTGCTCATAAATATAAGCTTTATTGCTGATATTTTCATTTGCAAGAAGTTTTTCAAAGGCTTCTTGAGTGGGAATGCTAAGTTTAAATTGATAGTTTTTTATTTCATCTAAGTATTTTGGCTTAGCCACAGGTCTATCAAGTATAGGTGCTTTTTCGCTTAGTGGTTCAATAGGGATTAGACCAACTAATTCATCATGCCAAAATAATTCCATTTTGCCAGTATCTGTAACTTCGCCTATAATGGCTGCATCAAGCCCCCACTTATTAAAAATCTCAATAACTTTTTCTTCATAGCCTTTTTTAGCACAAATTAGCATTCTTTCTTGAGATTCACTTAGCATTAACTCATAAGGAGTCATACCTTCTTCTCTCATAGGAGTTTTATCAAGGTAAAGTTTCATCCCGCTACCACTGCGTCCTGCCATTTCAAAAGAGCTTGAAGTAAGTCCTGCTGCACCCATATCTTGAATTCCAACTATATAATCAGTTTTGAAAAGTTCCAAACAAGCTTCCATTAATAATTTTTCAGCAAATGGATCACCAATTTGAACAGTTGGTCTTAAGCTTTTGCTAGATTCATTAAAACTATCGCTTGCCATTACAGCTCCACCAAGTCCATCACGACCGGTTTTTGAGCCTACATAAATTACAGGATTTCCTATACCTTCAGCCTTTGCATAAAAAATATCTTCGATTTTGCAAGTTCCAAGTGCAAAAGCATTAACTAAGATATTTCCATTAAAGCACTCATCAAAAGCACATTCTCCACCTATAGTAGGAACACCCATACAATTACCATAGTGTGAAATTCCACTTACTACACCCTTAACTAAATATTTTTGATGTTTGCCTATTTTTTCATCATGGATATTACCAAATTTTAAAGAATTCATACCTGCAACAACTCTAGCGCCCATGGTAAAAACATCGCGTAAAATTCCACCCACACCAGTAGCTGCACCTGCAAATGGCTCTATAAAACTTGGGTGATTATGACTTTCTACTTTAAATACAGCAGCCATTCCTTTGCCTATATCTATTACTCCAGCGTTTTCACCAGGACCTTGGATTACCCAAGGAGCTTTAGTTGGAAAGCCATTAAGGTATTTTTTACTTGATTTATATGAGCAATGTTCACTCCACATTGCAGAAATCACTCCAAGTTCTAATAAATTAGGTTCTCTACCTAGTATATTTAAAATTTCTTGATATTCCTTATCGCTAATTTTGTGTTGTTTTATAACATCTTTATCCATAATTATCTCCTTTTTATTTTCCTAAACAAAAATTACTAAACATTGCATCTAAAATTTCATCTCTTTCAAAATTTTTGGTAAATTGAGCTATTTCTCCTATGGCTAAATTTAATTCAAAAGCAAAAAGTTCTAAAGAACTTTCCTTTAATAAATCTCTTGCACGCAAAATAGCTTCACTAGCATTTTTACAAGCATTGAGTATTAAAGTATTGCTAATTAGCATTCCATCGCCATCTAAAGTATTTAAGTATTCATTTAAACTTTCCTTAATGGCTTGAGTGTTTTTTTGGGCGCAAATGCGTATACAAGAAGTGCTAATTTCATGTTTAAATTTGGTAGCCAAATCGCTTTTATTTAAAACATAAATGATTTTTTTATCACAATCTTTTAAAGCTTGTAAAATACGTTCATCTTCTTCTTCAAATTCTTTAGATCCGTCAAAAACAGCTATAATGATATCTGCTTCTTTAATGCTTTCATAACTTAAGTTAACTCCGATTTTTTCTATCTCATCATCTGCGTTTCTTATACCTGCTGTATCGATGATTTTAATTAAATGTGAGCCTATTTTTAAACTTTCCTCGATACGATCTCTTGTGGTGCCTGCAATATCAGAAACAATGGCTCTATTAAATGCTAAAAGCGAATTTAACAATGAGCTTTTTCCGGCATTTGGCTTACCTATAATAGTAACTTTAAAGCCATCTATAAGACCTTTTTTACTTAAGGAAATATCTACTATATCGCTTAAAAGTTTTGAATTTTTTTCACACATAGCAATGATTTGATCAAGTAAATCTTGCGGTAAATCATCATCTGCATAGTCAATGCTAGTTTCTACAAAAGCAAGAGTTTGAACAAGGTCTATTCGAATGGCGTTTAAAAATTTACTTAAATCACCTTTAATATTTTTTGCTATGATATTTGCAGCACTTGTTGATTTTGACATGATAGCATCTTGTATACTTAAAGCTTTTAAAAGATCCATTTTGCCATTTAAGCAAGCTCTTTTGCTAAATTCTCCAGGATTAGCAAGGCGCGCGCCTGCTAAAACAAGCTCATCGAGTAAAATTTCACTCAAAGAAAAACCGCCATGAAGTTGAAATTCCACAATATCTTCTCCTGTAAAAGAGTAGGGTGCTTTAAAATAAATTACTAAAGCCTCGTCTAAAAAGTCATTATTGTTTTTATAAAGTTTGCATAAGTGCGCATAGCGTGGTGTGAGTTCTTTTTTGTGGGTAATTTTTAATGCAAGTTCTAAAGCTTTTTTTCCACTTACTCTAATGATGCTTATAGAGCCCACTCCGTGAGCTGTAGCAATAGCAGCTATCGTGTCATTCATTCATTTTTCTTCAAAAAATCATTCACAACGATATATCTTTGATCGTCATTTTGTTTGATAGCTACATACTTATCAGGAAAGCGTTCTCTTAATTTTTCTAAAGCAAGTTTTAGCCAAATTCCATCTAGTGGTTTTGTTTGAACTCTTCCAGTGTTCTCTACTTTTTCTATGAGAATTTTTAAATAACTATCAATAGCTTGGGTTTGGTTTTCCAAAAATTGCGCTATTTCTAGTCTTGGTTGAATTTTATATTTAGCGTTAAGCCAATTATAAAGTAAATATGAAAAAGCTTTATATCTGTGAGCTTCTTTGCCTATAAGTAAGGCTGCATCTTCTCCATCAAGTTTAATTAAAACACAGGTTTCATCCCAAACACTAACTTGCACAACTTTAATATCAAAATCAAAAGTTGCTAGTAAATTTTCTAGTGAAATTTTTATCTCATCTATATAAGAAACAATGTTTTTTTCTTCTGAAGACTCCTTATGGAAAGAATCAAAAATAGCATCATTTTTTACTTTATAATGTTCTTTAGGTTGAGCAATATTTTCAATTGGTTTTTGAAAATTTTCTTTATATTCTTTTTTATATTCATTTTTTTCAAAATTTTTTTGAGAATATTTGTTAAATTTTTCATTTTGATTTTTTTTAGGTTTTTCATTATGGACTTTTTGAGTTTTTTTATGTCCTTTAATACAGATTATCGCATTTTTTTTAAAAAGGCCAAAAAATCCTGCTTTAGCATGTTGAATAACTTCATATTCTAAGTCAATCACAGAGCACTCAAGTTGTTTTGAGGCTTCTATGAGTGCAGTTTGTAAGTCTTTAGCTTCTATGTTCATGTTTAGCTATTTCCTCTTTTTTGTGGTTTTTGAAAAGCTTATTAACAATTACTTGTTGAATAAGTGAGCATATATTATTTACACACCAATACAAAGTTAAACCTGCTGGGAATGTTAAGAAAAAGAAAGTAAAAATTAATGGTAAGAATTTCATAATCTTTTCTTGCATAGGATCTTGTATAGCCATTGGTGTAATAAGTTGCTGGATAAACATAGTTAGACCCATAAATATAGGTAAAATAAACCATGGATCCATCACAGATAAATCTGTAATCCAAAAAGCCCAAGGTGCAGCTTTAAGTTCTATGGCATTTAGTAAAACTCTATAAATTGCAAAGAAAATTGGAATTTGAATGAGTATAGGTAAACATCCGCTCATTGGGTTTGCACCATGTTTTTTATAAAGTTCCATCATATGTAAATTCATTTTTTGTGGATCACCTTTGTAGCGTTCTCTAATTTCTTTCATTTTTGGTGCTAAATCTTTGAGTTTATTCATAGAAATCATTGATTTGTAAGTAAGTGGGAAAAGAATAATACGCACAATTAAAGTCATCACTACGATAGCCCAACCCCAATTACCCAAATAACCATGTAAGAAATTTAAAAATTCAAACATAGGTTTAGCTATAAAAGTAAACCAACCATATTCTACCACATCATCTAAATCTGCATGAATGCTTCTTAAAATTTCATGCTCTTTTGAACCTATATATCCGGTTGCTTTAAAATTGTTAGTTGCACTTGCAAAAACGATAGAATTTTCGTGATTATCTTTAGTAACTACTGCATTTAAAGGTTTTTCGAAATTATAAAAGAAAGCACTATAATAGCGATCTGAAGCTGCCATAAGGGTTACATTAGAAAAACTTTCATCATTTTCTACATCACCATCTTCTAACATTGTTATTTTATCATCTTTATCTAAGATTAAAACTCCATGTACTGTATAACTATCAACTGCTATATTTGGACGATAACCTGGAGTGATAAAATAAGCTGTATCTTTGCTTAGATTTACTTCTAAATCATAATTTCCATATTTGTGAAAAGTGATTTTTTTAGTTATTATTAGATCATTTAAATTTTGAGTAAGAATTAATGTTGTATTTTCATCATTTACATTGATAGTTTTTTGACTAGCTGTATATACTGTATTGAATGCCTCTTGATTTATCTTTGCATCACTAAATCTTATTTCTAGTGGCAAAGGTGATAAAGAAGTATCTACTAGATTAATGCTTTTACCATTTTCATCTTTATATTTTTCATCGCTTAGATAAAATTTAGCTATTCTACCTAAAGAGTCAATATGTGCTTCAAAATGCTCACTTTTAACAACTGCTATTTCTTCTTTTTGATTAACACTAAGTTCTGTCTTTGGAGCTTGTGTATTTGTATTTGCGGTTGTAGTTTGTGGAGCTGAATTGTTTTGTTCTATATGAGTGATATTTTGCTCATTTTGTGGTGCTTTTGGGATAAAAAAATAATCATAAACTACAAAAAATAAAAATGATAATACAACGGCAATTAATATGCGTTTTTGCTGGGATAAATTTTCTGACACGGATTGTCCTTTGGAAATATAATCTTAATTAAAAAAAATTGATTATCATTGCAAGGGATATAAAAATAATTGAGTTGTTTTAAAGCATTAAAACTAGGTTTAAAACATACACCTGAGTTTAGAGTATTCTTGCGTATTTTAGGATAATCAATACCACCTTTAAAAAACGGATTGCATTTTAAAATTCTTAAAAAAACTGCACCAAATGCTTTAAAAATATTATTTTTTTTAAATTGCCATAAGGCATATTCAGAACAACTTGGATAATACCTGCAGCATTGTGGCTTAAAAGGGCTGATAAAGAGCTGGTAAAATCTAATAAGTTTTAAACAAGCTATTTTATACATCCTATTTTTTTCAAACCCCATTTCAAGTTTTTTTCTAATTTTAAAAAAGGAATTTTAGTAATACTTGTCTTAGCTACAAGTATGTATTTCCCGTTTTCGACTTGATTTTTAACCTGAAAAAAAGCTGATCTTAAGAGCCTTTTGGCTCTATTTCTAACGACAGCTTTTCCAACTTTTTTACTAGCAACAACAGCAAATTTTTTTTCTTTACTTAAAGTATAAAAGATGATTACACCTTCACAGTGCCACTTTTTACCTTCTTTATAAATTGTTGCAAACTCTCCTAAGTCGTTAATACTTAGAAAATCTTTTATACCGCTAATCTTTTTCTACCTTTAGCGCGTCTAGCATTGATCACCTTACGACCATTTTTGCTTTTCATACGCACGCGGAAGCCATGAGTTCTTTTTTTAGGAGTTTTGTGTGGTTGATATGTTCTTTTCATATTCTTTCCTTAACTTAAAATAAAAAACAAAATAATAAGCGTGTATTTTATCAAAATCTTACTTAAATCTGCTTTTAATTAAGAGTTATTTTAAAAGTTTTTGCTAAATTTTTGTTTTATTTTTATGTATTTTAAGGAAAAATCATGAGTTTTGAAATTTGTGAGAGTAAAAAAGAAGATTTAGAAAAAATTTTAGAATTAATTAAAGAGCTTGCTATCCATGAAAATATGCTTGAAGATGTAAAATGCACAACTAAAGAACTTGAAGAATCTTTTTTTGAAAATAAATATGCTAAGGCTTTAAGTTTAAAAGTTGATGGTAAAATCATAGGTTATGCAATGTATTATTTTACTTTTTCGTCTTTTTGGGGTTTAGGTGGGTTATATCTAGAAGATATTTATATTCAAGCAAAATATAGAAAAAAAGGCTATGCAAAAGCTGTTTTTAAATATTTAGCACAAATTTGTAAAGAAAAAAATCTTAAAAGATTAGAATGGGTATGTTTGAACGATAATGATTTAGGGATTGAGTTTTATACTAAATTAAATGCAAAGCATATGAATGAGTGGAGAACTTATCGTTTAGAGGGTGAAAATTTAGAAGTATTGATGTAATGAATAAGCGTAATTTGTATTATTTAAAAGCTTTTGGTTATGAATATTTTAACGAGCAAAAACAAATTAGGCATTTTAATTTAAGTTTTAAAGAATTAAACGAAAGGGTAAAAACTTGCAATCTTTGTCATTTTTCTAGACTAAGAAAGCATAGTTTAATGGAAAAAGAAGCCAAAAATGCTAAAATTTTGATTTATCAGGCCTTTATTGACAAGGAAGAGAATGAAAGTGGAAAGTTTTTTGCTTCTAAAAATAAACAAGAACTTTTGAAATTATGCAAGGAGCTTTTAAATTTAAAAGATGATGAGATATATTTTTCTTATATGTTTAAATGTTTTAGTAATTTTAAAATAGACGATCAAGCATTAAAATTATGCTTGCCGTATTTTTATAATGAGCTTGATTTTATAAAAGCAAAGATTATTTTATGTCTTGGTCAAGAAGCTTTTGCAAGTTTGGGTTTTGAGAATTTTCAAAAATATAAAGGACAATGTATGTATTATAATAATGCCTTACTTTTGCCAAGTTATGATTTGAATTTTTTGAGTAAAAATCCTAGCTTTTATGCTGAATTTATAGAAGATATTAAAAAAATAAAAGGTTATTTATGAGAAAAAGTTTAGTTTGTTTGATGATGAGTTTTGTTTTAACTTTAAATGTCTTTGCGAAAGAGCAAAAACCATCACCTATAGAACCTAGTGAGTCTTTTTATCCTAATTTAGAATTTCAAAATTGTGATAATGATTGTTTATTTACTTTGTTAGAAACAGGACTTTATTTTAATTTTTTATCAAGATTTAATAATGATAATGCAAATGAGCTTTTAGTCAATATCTATACCAAACTTTTAAATTCTATTATAGATTTTGAAAAAAGAATTCAAAAAAATGCTAGCATAAAACTAGCTATTATTATACCTGAGCAAACGATTAAAAGTTATTCTAATACTATTATAAATTCAAGCATAGCGTATTTATTAAGACAAAGAGCGCAAATAAAAGTAAAGGTGTTTTTAATAGGTACAGAAGATGAGAGCAAGATAACTAAAGCTTTTAAACAAGCTCAAGATGAGAAATTTAATTATATTATCGCAGGTTTTACAGATAAAGGTGTGAAAAATTTATTAAAAGAAAGCCTTGATTCTAATGTAAAAGTTTTTATTCCTACTGCACACAAAAGAAATTTTGATACGCAAAATGAAAATGTGTATTTTGGAAGTATAGATTATCAAAAACAAATCCAAAAACTTTTGGAATACTCCAATGGTAAAAATATTATTTTTTCAGATGGAACACCTTTGGCAAATCGCTTAGATGAGAATGTTTTAAACGCAGGTAATGGTAGTGAGAAAATTTATACTATTAATAGTTCTAAATTTGATTTTAGAAGTATTTTAAATCAAAATAGAAGTTTTCAAGATTCTAGTATTATTTTAAATACTTCTTTGATTAAAACAGCACTCATAAGCTCACAAATAAGAACTTATGATATAGAGCCTTTTGTATTATTATCAACCCAGATTAATTATAATCCTATTTTGCTAAGTTTAACGCAAATTAATGATAGAAAAAAACTTTTGCTAGCAAATTCCATTTCTAATGAGGATCAAACTCTAAGCTATCTTAATGAGCTTTTTTCGCAAAATATTAATTACAACTGGATAGCTTATGCAACTAGCGTGGGCCTTGATTATTTTTATACGCAGTTTTTAGATAAAGATTCTCAAAGAATTTTTGATGAGGGTTTAAATGATAATCAATTTGACTATAAGGTTAAAATCATTCGCTCGCAAGGCTTAGGTTTTACTCCTTTGCAAGATCAGTAAAAACCTTAGTTATAGTCTCATCTATAGGGGCTACTTTTTCATTTTTTAAAAAAGCTAGGGTAAATTCAGCTTCAAAAAGCTTGGTATTTTCTTTATAAATCTCTTGTTTTATACAAACTGAGGCTTTTTTAAGCTTTGTGATAAATGTTTTTACTTCTATAAGATCTCCAAGTTTAGCGGGTTTTAAAAAGTTACAATTTGCTTTTGTAAGTAGAAAATGTCCTGTATTTTTATCAAAAATTTTTGCATTTTTTTGAAAAAATATCTCACTTCTTGCTCTTTCGCAAAATTTTAAGTAGTTGCTATGGTATACCACTCCACCTGCATCGGTATCTTCATAATAAATTCGTATTTGCATTTTAGACCTTTTATTTTATTATATATTGATCGGAAAATATCGCTTACAATCAACTTTTTTTATTGATAAATTTGTTGAAATTCTACTTAAAATGTCATAAGAAAAGCATAAAATATTCTTGATTTTATATCTTATGTTAAAATTGTATTTTATATCATTGAAAAAAGGAAAATCATGCAAGTTTTGCAAAAAATGTTTAAATTGCTAGCTATTATGGCTTTTGTTTTTAGTGTGAGTGCAAATGCACTTAGTGAGGGTAAAGAGTATATTACTTTAAAAACACCTATTCCAAATGCACAAAATTCTCTAATAGAGGTATTTTCTTATCGTTGTATTCATTGCTATAATCATCATCAATTTCACACTCTAGCAAAAGTTAAACAAGCTTTACCAAATTTAAAATATGATCTTTTCTCGGTAAGTTCTATGCTCGAGTACGGTGGTGCTTTAAATGAGATGTTTGCTTTAGCTTCTTTTAAAGAAAAAGCTTTAGGTTTAGATGTTACTAGTGAAAAAAGTCTTACTTATAAGCTTGCTGATGTGTATTTTGTAAGTCATTTTGAAAAAAAATTAAATTTAAATAATCTTGATTTGTTTTATAAAATAGGTTTAAATGCCATTGGTGCTAGTAAAGAAGAATTGCAAAAATTTTTACAAACTAAAGAAGCCAAAGAGCTTTTAGTTGCTTATGATGTAGCTAATGAAATTTCAAGAAATTATGGCACGCCTGCTTTTGTAGTAAATGGCAAATATCAAATCAATCCTGAGTATATCACTTCTTTAGAAGAACTAATCCGTATAGTTAAAGAACTTTCTACCAAGTAATGCTTTTTTAAGCATTACTTTTTGTAATTTTTGTGATAAAGTATTATTATTTTTTATTTTTTTAATAATTATATTTTCATTTTGAAATTTTTTCTTATTGTTTAATTAATATTTAAGTTATATTAATATAACTTAAGCATGTTTATAATAAATTGCAAATATTTATTATATATAAAATACAAATAGGAGAAATAAAATGAAATTCAACTTAAATAATTTGTCAAAAGCAATGGCGGCAGCTGCTTTTGTTCTTGGTGTGAGTGCAAATGCACTTAGTGAGGGTAAAGAGTATGTGGTTTTAAAAACACCTATCCCAAATGCTCAAAATTCTTTAATAGAAGTATTTTCTTATCGTTGCACACATTGTTATGATCATCATAAGTTTAATACCATGTCAAAAGTCAAAGAAAAATTACCACAATTAACTTATAAATTTTATCCTGTTAGCTCTATGGGTGATTATGGTAAGCAAGCTAATGAAATTTTTGCTTTTGCTGCTTTTAAAGATGAGCAAAATAAAGTAAGTCAAAGCGATAAAAATAGTTTAACTCATAAAGCTTCTGAAGCATATTTTAATGCTTATTTTAAGAAAAAACAAAGATGGGGAAATGGAGCCAATCCTGAAGCGTTTTATGAAGTAGGATTAAAAGCAATTTCAGCAAGCAAAGAAGATTTAGATAACTTTTTAAAAACTCCTGAGGCTAGTGAAATTTTAAAATCTTATGAAAATGCTAATGATATCTCTAAAAACTATGGTACACCTGCATTTGTGGTAAATGGTAAATACCAAATCATACCACAAGCTATCACATCTCCACAAGCTTTAATAGAAATAACAGAAGAATTAAGCAAGATGTGATTTGAGGTATTTTATGAGTTCTTGTCCTATTAGTAAAATCACCACTTGGCAAAATACAAGAGTTCCTTGGTTGATAATGGTTATAGCTATGGTAGGCTTAACTTTTATAGCACACTTTTTGTTTCAAGAATACCTTTATATGGAGCCTTGTGAGCAGTGTGTTTATATAAGATTTGCTATGTTAACTATGGCTTTTGGTGGTATTTTAGCCTTGATAGATCCTAAAAATGATTATCTAAAAATTTTTGCTTATACTTTTGTATTTTGGGGTATATGGCTTGGTATAGAGTATTGTATTACTCTTAATCATATCCATGAGGTAGTACATTCAGAAAATCCTTTTGCTGGTGTTGATGGGTGTAGAGAAATTCCTATATATCCTTTTAATTTACCATTGCATGAATGGGCACCAGGATGGTTTTTACCAACAGGTGAGTGTGGTATGGATACACCTATAGTGCCTGAAGATGTTTATGGTAGTTTAAATGCTTTTCAGAAATTTTTTGTTGGAAATCCTCCAAATTTTGAAGATGGTTTGTATAGTAATGGTTGGTATTTGATTCCTAGTATGGAATTTATGAATATGGCGATTTGTTGTTTGTTGGCTTTTGTTGTTTGTTTGGTGATTTTAGGAAGCATGTTTGTTTCTTATACATTTTCACATTCTAAGGCTAAATTTTATGCTTTGATTGTTTTAATATTAGTAGTTTTGCTAAAAATTTTAGGTGAGCCAAGTGTGCAAATAGCTTAATAATATAAAAAAGGAGAAAAAATGAAGATTAGTAAAATTGTAAGTAGTATTTTGCTTGCTGGTAGTGTTGTTATGGTAGTGCCTAGTGTTTCTTTGGCTATGGGTGGACCTAGTGGTGCTAAAATTGATTGGGAAATTCAAGGCAAAATTGGCGCAGTAAAGATGAATCCTTATGGTCTATCTCCGCTTAGTGCTGTAATTATGGATGGTGGATATAAACTAAGTGATGTAAGCGTAACTATAATTCCAAAACCAAATGGGCAAACTATATCTTATAAGGTTAGCCCTAGTAAAATTAAAACTTATGGGGGAATTCCTGTTTTTGGACTTTATCCATCATATTTTAATACAGTAAAAGTAAGTTATACCAAAACTGCTTTTGGAAAGAGTGAAAAAGTAGTAGATGAGGTATATAAAATAGCAACTGGTGGAGTTAATATAGAGCCAAGTGGAAGTATTATGCAAAGAGGTGTGCCTTTTGAAAAAGTAGAAGTGATTAAAGTAGATAAAGGTTTTGAAGATAGGTTGTATTTGGTTAATAATGCTCCAGGGAAACAAAGTGGAAAAGGCTCTCAATCTGTTTGGAATAACCCAACAGGTGGTGCAATGGAATGGGATGAGAATTCAAATGCATTTATCATTGATACAAAAGGTGAAATTCGTTGGTATTTTGACAATGATAAATTAATGGATTGGAATAATATTTACAACCGTGGTATTATGATGGGATTTAGGCAAAATACTGATGGGGCTTTAACTTGGGGTTTTGGACAAAGATATGTTAAATATGATTTAATGGGTAGAGAAATTTTCAATCGTCTTTTACCTTCTTCTTATATAGATTTTTCTCATTCTATGGATAATATGCAAAATGGAAATTATCTTTTAAGGGTGGCTTCTGCCAATGTTAAGCGTCCTGATGGTAAAAATGTGCGTTCAGTGCGCGATGTGATAGTAGAAGTTGATAAAAATGGTAATGTAGTAGATGAGTGGAGATTGTTTGAAATTTTAGATCCATATAGAGCAAATGTAATCAAAGCATTAGATCAAGGTGCTGTTTGTTTAAATATTGATGCGAGTAAAGCAGGGGTTACTTTAAGTGATGAGGATTTAGCTAAAATGGATGCAAGTGATTCTTTTGGTGATATAGCAGGTACTGGAGTAGGGCGTAACTGGGCTCATGTAAATAGCGTAGATTATGATCCAAGTGATGATAGTATTATTATTTCAAGTCGTCATCAAAGTGCTATTATAAAAATAGGACGCGATAAAAAAGTAAAATGGATACTAGGAGCACACAAAGGCTGGGGAGAAAAATACAAAAAAACACTTTTACAACCTGTTGATAAAAATGGCAAAAAGATAGTTTGTGAAGATGAGTATAGTAAATGTCCAGGATATGAAAACGAAGAAGGTGGTTTTGATTTTACATGGACACAGCATACTGCTTTTAGAATAGATGAAAAATCTGACAAAAGATATATTTATATCACAGCTTTTGATAATGGCGATGCAAGAGGTATAGAGCAACCTGCTTTTGCTTCAATGAAATACTCAAGAGCAGTTGTGTATAAAATAGATCAAAAAAATAAAACCGTAGAACAAATTTGGGAGTATGGAAAGCAAAGAGGCAATGAATGGTTTTCACCTGTCACTTCTTTAGCAGAATACCATAAAGATAAAAATTCCATCATGGTTTATAGTGCTACTGCTGGAATGTCATTTGACTTAAGCAAGGGTGCTGCTGTAGGTGAGCCAAAACCTGAAATAGATGAATTTAAATGGGGAGCTAAAGAACCTTCAGTACAAATTCGCTTTAGCGGAGCAAGTACTGGTTATCAAGCTATGCCTATTGATTTAGAAAAAGCATTTAAATAAGAAAAAAAGGGCTTTTTTAAAGCCCTTTTAATTTTTTTATAAATATCCTGCTCCTAAAGCTAAAAAATAACCTACTATACAAGAAACAATCACACCAATTAATCCTGGTAAGATAAAGCTATGATTGATAACAAATTTACCTATTTTTGTAGTACCTGATCTATCAAATTGTATAGTTGCAAGATCGCTTGGATAAGTTGGTAAAATGTAGTATCCATAGCAAGCTGCTGCAAAAGCAATGATAATACCTGGTTCAACACCAATTCCTAGTGCAAGTGGCACAAAAGCTGCAATTGCTGCTGCTTGAGAATTAACAAATTTAGAAATAAGTAAAAGCATAATAGCATAAGTCCAAGGATGTTCTATAACGATATTACCTAAAGATTCTTTCATCATAGGAGTATGCACTGCAAACATTGTATCTGCCATCCAAGAAATTCCAAAAACAGCTACTAAGGCTATCATACCGGATTTAAAAATTTCATTTTTTGCAATTTTGCTTGCATCAAGTTTGGTAAAAATGATTAGCGCTGCACCTGCTAAAAGCATAAACATTTGAATAGTTGCTACCATATTCATAGGCTTGGTAACGCCTTTTGAGGTAAATTGCGGTCTAAGCTCTGGAAAAGCTCCAAGTATAGCTACTATAGCAATAGCACCTAGGAAAATCCACATAGCTACCCATTGGATAGTTGGAAGTTTTTGTCCAAGAAGAGTTTTACTATCGCCATAGATATATTCTCTTTGTTCTGGATTTTTAATCTTAGCTTGAAAATCCTCATCTTTATCAAGATCTTTTCCCCTAAACCAAGAAAAAATTCCTATAGCCAAAACACCTACTAAGGTAGAAGGTATAGTAATAGCAAGTAAATCTACATAGCCATCAAATCCTGCTAAAGGATGTTTATTAATTTCTGGATTTAAAAGTAGGGCTGTTAAGCTTACAACTGCAACTGAAACAGGACTTGCGATAATACCAAGTTGTGAAGAAATACTAGAAGCAGCCATTGGTCTTTCTGGGCGAATACCATTTTTAATAGCAATGTCATAAATAATAGGCATCATAGTATAGACAACATGCCCAGTTCCACAAAGCATGGTAAGAATGCAAGTTACAAATGGTGCCAAAATAGTTAAGAATTTAGGATTTTTTCTTAGAACTTTTTCTGCAATTTGCAACATTACATCCAAACCACCACTAGCTTGTAAAGTTGCACTAGCAACAACAACAGCTAAAATGGTAAGCATAACATCAATAGAAGGTTTTCCAGGTGCTACAGCAAAACCAAAACTTAAAACTAATAAACCTATACCGCCTAATAAGCCTAGAGCGATACCGCCTTTTTTTGCCCCATAAAAAAGACAAATAAGAACAACAATTAGTTGAATACTAAATTGAACACCTTCGCTAAGGCTAGTTAGTATTTCCATACTCTCTCCTTATTTTTTGAAATATGTGAGAGTATAATCCAAGTTTTATTAATAGTAAATAAAATTTTTTATTATTTAAATAAATATTTACCAATATTTTGAATTTATTTATCAAAATATTAGTTATTTTATATTTATTGATAATATTTTAAGATTACATAAAGAATTTTACTGATTTTTTCAATAGAAGCTATTTCACATTTTTCATCTGTTGAGTGAGGGCTATGGATATTTGGTCCTATTGAGCAACATTCTAAAGGTTGTTTTTCACTTATAATACCACATTCTAAACCAGCATGTATAGTGTAAAGCTTGGCGTTTGGGTTTTCTTTTTTAAAATAACTTAGAATTTCTTCTCCAAATTTAGTATCTTTATTAGCCCACGGTGGATAAAAATTTGCACTTGAAACTTCGCAGTTTTGCATCTTAAAATAAGTTAAGGTTTCAAATTCTATGTTTTTAAGTTCTTGTAAATCATTAGATCTTGCAAAAAGCTCAAAATGAAATTTGCTATCTTTTTCATAAGCTAATGAAAGATTGATACTTGTTTGAACTAAATTTAATTGATGATTAAAAGTTCTAACTCCTTGTGCAAAAGCATTAATGAGATTTAAAATAACTTGAGAATTTTTATAATATGTTCTTTTGATTTTACCTATATAATTTACTTTAAAATGATCATTTTCTTTTGGAGGATTTTTAAAAAATGCTATAACTTTAGCATGTTTTGGTATAGAATTTATTCTTTCACCTGCTTTAAATTCGCAAAGTTCCCCTTGATTTTGAGTGATAAAATAGCTCACTTCTTTAATAGAAGATTTAATGTTTTTAACAATATCAATTCCCGAGTGCCCACCTTTAAAATCAATTGCTTCTATCTCATAACAATCTTCTTCTTTTTCATCTATTTCTAAGTTTAAACTAGCAAAAATATCTACCCCACCAGCACAACCTATAACAACTTCATCATCGCTTTCGTGGTCTAAATTTAAAAGCTTGCTTGAGATCAAAGTATGGGTGAGATTGTTTGCTCCACAAAGTCCAACTTCTTCATCATTAGTAAAAAGACATTCTATATTTTCAAAATCTTTTAAAGCTTGCATCATTAGTGATACTCCTATGCCATTATCTGCACCTAAGCTTGAATTTTTAGCCTTTAAATATCCGTTTTCTTCATATATTTGTATATTTGGAGCTTCTCCCATGCAAACCATATCATAATGACTTTGTAAACAAATTTTAGGATTTCCTTTGTGTGCGTGGATATTACCTGCTTCATCAACGCTTACTTGGCAATTTTGACTTTTAGCAAAATCAATGAGAAAATTTTTCAATTCTTCGGTTTTGAAACTACAATGAGGTATTTGAGCAATTTGTTTAAAATTTTGTATAATTTCTTGCATAAATTCTCCTTTTTATTGTAATTATGGCATATTTTTATATAGATGAGGTTTAAATGAAATTTTCTAGGAAACAAATTAAATTATTTATAAACTTATTAAAAGATCCGAAGAAATTTTTAATCGCACTTTTTTTAGTTGCTTTTGCTTATGTTTTAAACTATGATAGTGGTTCATATATCAATGCTAAAGTAAGTCGTGTAGTAGATGGAGATACTATTGAGGCTAAATTCGAAAATGAAAAGCTTAAAATCAGACTTTTTGGTATAGATGCGCCTGAGAGTGATCAAGCTTATGGAAAGATGGCTACGCAATTTCTAAAAGCTATTGTATTAAATAAAGAAGTAGTTTTAAATGTAAAAGATGAGGATAAATATGGTAGAATTTTAGCCATTGTGTATTTAAATGATAAAGATATTAATCAAGTTATGGTTAAAAATGGTTTTGCTTGGGCGTATGAGCATTATAGTGATTTGTATATAAATGAGCAAAATTATGCCAAGATAAATAAAAAAGGATTATGGGAAAGTGAAAATCCTGTAGAGCCTTATAAATGGCGTAAGCAAATAAGATTAAAATAGGATGAGAAATGTTTAAAAGTGTATTTTTTCTAGGGTTTTTAGCATTATTTTTTAGCGGTTGTTTTGTAAATGAAAGAGGGGTTTCAAATCGCTTTTATGATGATTGTAAAGAATATTATGATGCAAGTGGGACTTATCATAAGGAATGTCCAAAGAATTGGGTGGATTTACCTTTAACCCCCGATTCCTTTTAAAACTGCATTAAGTTCTTCTTGCATTGATTCTTGTTTAGTTGTTTCTTGCTGATTTTGATTATTATTTGTAGCGGCTTGATTTTGTTTAAGTTTAAATATATGATCATCTGTAGTAATAACTTGAAAAGATGCGTCAAAAATTTTAATCTCATTTACAAAACCAGCTACTTTAACCTCTCTTTTTCTTGAGTCATCGCTAAATAAAGCACTCGCTTCAAGATTTAAAATATCTCCCACTTTTAAAGGAGCATAAAAAAAGCTTCTTGAGCCTATTAAGACGCTAAATTCTTTATTAATTGCAGCTTGTGCTATGTAATTTGCTGCATTAAATACAAAGCCACTATGCACTAATCCTAGTTCATCTACTGCCATATCATGGGTTGTGATTAAAATACCTTTGGCGAAATTTTTTTCTATATGAGAAATACTTCCTGCTAAAGTATTGTTTATCCCTGGACAAGTGATAAGTTCTGATTTGATACGATTTAACTCTTCTGGGTCTATTAATTCTTCTATAGTAACAGCACTTACTGTTCTTGCCATTTTTACACCTTTAATTTAACATAAACTCTTTTTGGTGCTTCATAACCTTCGCAAGTTAAATTTGAATCATTTTTATCTAAAAATTGATCTAAAGAATAAGAATCAATCCATTGTGTTTTTCTTTGTTCTTCAAAATCAGTTTGTTTAGTTGTTATAACTTCAAATTCACTAAATCCAGCTTTATAACACCAATTTCTTAAACCTAATATCGACGGAATGAAAAAAATATTTGGTATTTTTGAGTAAGTTTTTTGAGGAATAAGTGCTATTTCTCTTTCATCTTCTATATACATAGTGTCTAAAAAGACTATGCCGTCTTTATTTAAAGATTGTTTGAGTTGTTTTAGCATGGCTATAGGATCACTACGATGATAAATCACTCCAAGACAAAAAATCACATCAAATTTTATGCCATAATTTGGTACATCAGCTACGCCTAAAAGCTCATATTGTATAGGAGTTTTTGCAATGGAGTTTAAAAGTAAAAATTGCAAATAATACTTAATAGAAGGATCAAAACCAATGAGCTTTGAAGGATTAAATTCAAGCATTTTAAACATATAATAACCATTGTTGCAACCAATATCTGCTACTATTTTGCCTTTTATTTCTTGCATATAAGGCTTTAAAATATTAAATTTGATAAAACTTTGCCATTCTGTATCTATAAATAAATCATTAATTTTAAAAGGTCCTTTACGCCAAGGTTTTAATTCTAAAGTGATATTCTTGATCTCATCATCTAAACTTTTATCACAAAAAATATCAAAACTTTCATTTATAAGGTAATTTGAATTTTGAATTTTTCCACTAAGTTTTTGAATTTTTTCATATAAAGGATGTTTTAAAATTTGCTTAAATAAAGCATTATTTTGCATATTTTTCCTTGAAAAACTCCCTTATTTGGGAGTTTTTATTATTGAAGTAGGCTTGCTAGTTTAGTTTGTAGCATTACATTTGAATGTGCATTTGCAAATAAAAATGCATTTTCTTTTAGGTAATTTGCATTAAAATCATTGATATTTTGAGCTAAGTCATTATTTTGTAATTTGCTTTCAGCTTCTTTAGTATTAATACTAGTTTGCAAAGATGAGTTGATATTAGAATGGATAGCGTTAATTCCAGCACCAATATCTGCGCGTAAAGAACCTACTTGATCTTGAAAATCACGAATTCCGTCTTGATTTTCAAGGTTTAAATTTGCTGTGCTTGGTTGATTTAAATTAATACTTTCAACCCCAGTACCAACAACAAAATCCATACTCTGAAATACATTTTTTCCATTAAAAGTCGCATTAGAAAAAGCATCATTGATTGAAGTTACAAGTTTGCTTGCTTCAGAATTTAGCATACTTTTTTGTCTGTCATTTAAAGCAGCATTGTTTGAGCGCACTGAAAGTTCATTGAGTTTGTCTGCAGTAGCTGAAATGTTATTTAAAGTTGAATCAGCAATTTGTAAAACTCCTATGGAATCATAGGCATTTAAAATACCTTGATCTATAGTGCTATATTGACTTCTTAAAGAATCAGCTATGGCTAAATTTGCTCCATCGCTCCCATCTATAGCACGGATTGCAGCTATGTTTTCTAAAGCTTTTTCTTGGCTTTTTTGAACTTGATTTAAGTAGTGATTTTGTTGAGTTGTTCCTATATCGCCTATTTTCATCTTTGACTCCTTTTAAAGACTTATTTTATTATATCATTTTTTTGTTTTAAAATTTAAGAAAAACAAAATTACTTGTGATAACATGATAATTTTCATCACAACTTCACTTGCACCATGAATTTTTATAAATTCTTGAGTTTTAGTTGCTTCTTCTCCTAAACTTTGTGCTTCTAAAACATAAGCAGTGAAGTAAAATACAAAAAGCAAACTTAGTGCCAAAATGATCAAAGAAAGCATAAATTTTGAAAAATTTATTTTAAAAGTTAAATTTTTGTCTTTAAATGAAAAAATTTCTATTAAAATAGAAAAAACACTCACACCTAACAAAACATAGCCAAATTGCACAAAAATGTGTGTCATTAAAAGCCCACTTTGAAAATGAGTTAAAACCCCTTCACCTATGAATTTAGCAGGATAAAATATAGTCGGAGCTAAAAACACACCTATGCTAATTTCAATCCCAATTAAGCTTGCTAGTAAAAATAAATATATTGATTTCATATTTTCTCCTATAATAAAGATAATTATAGTCTAATTTTTTAAATTCCATGCAACAAAGGCTCTATCAAATCCATTATAATCTTGATAAAAAGTAGCCTTGAAATCATTTTCTTTTAAAATTTTATTTAAAATTGTTTTTTGATCATAGCCAAACTCACATGCTAAGACTTTTGTGTTGTGATTTTTGGCAAAAAGAATAATTTCATGTAAAATTTCCCAACCTTTATCTCCACCAAATAAAGCATTGTGTGGTTCGTTTTGAACCCATTTATCTAAAGGATAGTCATTTTTTATGTAAGGAGGATTAGAAAAAATAAAGTCAAAATTTCCTTGTATATTTTTAAAATCACAAAGTTGAAAATTGATTAAATTTGAAACATTATGAAAATCTGCATTTTTTTTAGCAAGCTCTAATGCTTTTGGATTGATATCACAAGCTTGTATAAAAATTTGTTTTAACTTTGCTAAGCAAATACTTAAAATTCCACTTCCAAAGCCAATTTCAAGTATATTTTTAAAAGAGTTATGATCTAAAATTTCTAAACATCTTTCAAGTAATATTTCACTATCAAAACGCGGTATCAAAACCTCTTTTTTAGTAAAAAAATCAAAACCATAAAATTGTGTTTTTTGAAATAAATACTCAAAAGGCTCACCATTTAAAAATCTATCTACATATTCTAAAAAAACTTTTTCATCAATTTGAAATTCAGGATTTAAAAAAATCCAAGCTTTATCTTTTTGTAAAAGTTCACAAAGAATAAAAAGTATATATTCTTTGTGAGTAGGATCTTTTGCGTAAGCTTGCTTTAAAGCTTGTTTGATTGAAATCATTGCAAAGCTTTGATTCTATCGTAAATACAAGGATGACTTAGATGAAAGAAAGTATAAATTTTACTTGTTTTAACAAAGGCTTTGTTTTCTTTTGCTAAAGCTATGAGAGCATTTTTCATATCTTCTCTAGAGCTTAGTTTTGCTCCGTGTAAGTCAGCATTAAATTCATTTTTTTGACTCATTTTATTAAGCAGTGGAGAAATAATAAAAGTAAAAATATTTCCAAAAATCAATAAAAGTGCAAAAACTCCAGCATTCACTCCATCTAAATGACTTTCAATATAAAAAAAGTTTGGTAAATGTGCAAAGATGAAAAATAAAGCAAAAAGCATCAAAGCACTAGCAAATAACATTTTTAGCAAATCTTTATGCACAAAATGTCCTAGCTCATGACCCAAAACAGCAATGAGTTCTTTTTCTTTTAAAGCATTTAAAAGTGTATCAAAAAGTACTACTCTTTTGCTTTTAAATAAGCCACCAAAATAAGCATTTAATCTTTTATCTCTTTTGCTTGCATCGATAACATAAACACCATTTGCACTAAAGCCACATTTTTGCATTAAATTAGTGATTTTTTCTAATAAATTTTCATCTTCAAGTTTTTTCATTTTGTTAAACATAGGTGCAATAAGTGTAGGGTAGATGAGATTTATAATAAGTATAATTATAAAGCTTAGAGCAAAAGCCACTACCCACCAGTATGTGTTAAAAAATTCAAAGCAAAATACTAAGGCATAGATGATTAAAAAGCCAAAAACAAGCATTAGAGCTAAAGATTTAATGCTATCTTTAACAAAAAGCGCTAAAGTTATATTTGAAAAGCCGTGTTTTTTATCTTTTATAAAGCTTTCATAATAGCTAAGTGGTAAATTTAAAATACTAATAATCAATAAAAATGCAAGCAAAAATAAAGTATTTTCTAAAGTAGAATTTTCTTTTATAAAAATTTCTTTTAAATACAAAAAGCCAAAGCTAATCCAAGAAATGTTAATCATCAGATTATAAAGATTAGAAAAGATTTTGTATTTTTCATTTTCTATGGCGATATTTGCAGTATTTTTATAATCTTGTTCATTTAAAATAATTGCTTGTTTTTCTCTTTCTTTTTTTAAAAAAGAAATTTGCACATAAGATATAAAAACCAAAAAAGCTGTATAAATACATAAAATAGTTATCAAAGTCATAGTTTTTCCATGTAATTTTTTTGTGAAAGTATGCAATAAGAAAGTAAATAAGCATAGGTAAATTACCTATGCTGTATAAGAAGAATTCTTGTTTATGTCAATTAGAATGAGTATTTAACGCCAATATTACCAGTTAGGTAAGTTTCATCAGTGTTATCATCTTTATTGCCTAAGATTTGTTTAGCGCCTACACTTAGATCAATAGAAAATCTATCTGTAACGCTAATATTGCTTCCGATAAGGATTTTACCGAAAGTTTTATCTTTTTCAGCACCAGCTACATTGTAGCTAAAATCACTTCCTGTAAAACGACCTTTAAAATCATCCCCACTCATAGCAAAAAATTGTTCGATTTTTGGAGTTACATAGAAATAGCTACCACCATCAAAGAATTTTCTAAATTCTGCTCCAATTTCAGCACTCGCTGCAAAACTATCCATTGAGTAAACTTTTTGAGCCCAAAGACCATTTTCTGTATAATCTGGAGTGTGGCTATAATAAAGATTTAGTCCAATTAAAGGTTTGATTGAAAAGCTATCACTAAAATCAAATACATAACCATAGTTACCACTTGCACCTAAGTAGGTTTGTGTAAAATCAGACTTTTGCACTGAGCCATTTACAAATCTTTCTTGATCTGCAAAGCTAAATTGTGCATAAGATTTAATATCAAATTCATGTTGACCATTTGTAATTCTTGAGTAAAGACCTAGTTGTAAATTATTAGAGTCTTGATTTAAAGAATTATGATTTAATTGTGAATCAGCATAAGTTAAATATGCGCCAAAGAAAATAGCATCGCTAAATTGTCTATCAATACCTATAGTAGTTCCATATACGCCTTCGCTTTCGCTACCAATTATATTTGCACCACCAAATGCATTAGCCCATACGCTATTTTCACCAGTGCTTCTTGATTGTGCCATTCTAGTAGCAATAGCCATCTCGTTAGCCAAGTTAATAACTTGAATAGCACCTTGGCGGTTAGAATTGTTTGCGCTTTCTCTAGCTGAATCAACTATTGCTTGAGCTTGTCTTACATCGCCTTTGATAGCGTTAACTAAAGCCGAGTTAGCTGCTAAATGTCTATCAGAATTTTTTAAAGATGCTAAAACTGAATCAATTTTGTGCCCATAAGTAATAACTTTTTTGTTATTGCTTATATTATCCATTTCTTTTTTAATATCGGATAGAATTTTATCATAATTAACTTCTTTAGGATCAATACCAGGATTGTTTTGGTTTTGTTCAAAAGCTTTTTGAGCGTAATAATCATGTAGTTGAGTTAGAACTTCTATTCTCATTTCTTTTAGAAGCTTACTAATGCTAATATTTTTAATATTATTTGTTAAGCCACCTTGAGCATAAGCATCATTTCCAATTACATTAAGTCTATAATTGAAGTATTTTTTATCTTGATCTACGATTACTTTTACAACTTCACCTTCATATTCTGCTAGTGCATGACCTTTAAGACCTAAAAGTTTTCCTTCTGGAATTAATAATACATTTCTAACGGTATTTACTTCTGCAAATTCTTTGTTGAAGTTTGTAGCACTCATTAAGTAAACGCCTTTTTCTGTTACAGGGTTACTAAAGTTTGCAAGCTCAAACACAGAATTTCTAATTACTGCATTACCATTTACTGTAAATTGATGTGGTCCATGTAGAGTAAATAATGAATCATGAGCAAAAAGGTCTCCATTGATAGTTAAAGCACCATTATAGTTAATACCATTAAAATCACCTGCTATGATTTTAAAGTTCGCATGATCCATATTAACATTACCATCAATTAAGCCATCATGGAAAACATTTAGAGAAACATTTTCTCTTGAGTCTTGAATCCAAGTTGGTCCCCATGGATTTCTGTCGATTAAGGCGCCGCTATTTATACCTGTATCTGGATCAAACATAGCACCAAATCCATCATCTACATTATTGCCACCTTGAGCTCCTAAGCCAGGAACTCCTGGAAAGCCAAAACCAGGATCTGGGTTTGCTATCACTATATTATCTGGATTTTTTTTGCCTATGAAGTTTACTTCTTTAGCTTTGATAGCGAAAGAATAATGAGGTTTTATACCACCTATTGAGCCAAAAGGAACATCTTTACCTCCAACTACAATAGTGTTGTTAGCTGCATTTATTGTTAAGTGCTTAATAGGTGTTTCTAATACAGCACCTTGTCCATAATCATTATCACCTAGATGATTACTAATATAGAATGTTTGTTCTTGTGGTTTTGAAATTACAAATTGATATTCCCCCTCCCCTAGGTGTGTTAGCTGACTATCTTCAATTGCACCAGGAATAGGATTGGATGGCTCTATAGCCATAGCTGAACTAGCTACAAAAGTAGCAACGCAAGCGGAAAGAAAAATTTTTCTATTCAACTTTTTCATTGTTCTGAAACTCCTTAATAAAATTATAATTTTATTGAAAAAACATTATAACAACAATAACAAAAAAAGTCAATTAAAAACAAATAAAATTTATAACTATTAAATAGAGTAAATAGAATAATAAAAAATTATTATAAATTATCCTCACTTTTTTCTAAAATCTCAAAATAAGCTTCTTCTAAAATACTAAGTTCATTTTCTAATGAATTTAGCTTTTCATAAAGAGTGTTTATACCTAGCTCTTGATAGATTATAGGATTACTTAGAGCATTTTTTATTTCTTTTATTTCTTCTTCTAATTTATGAATTTTATCAGGATATGAGTTTAAAATTTCATTTTCTTTATAGCTTAGTTTTTTACTCGATTTTTCTTTTGTTTTTACACTTGCGGTGGTGTTTGTTTCTAAGCTTTTAGAAAATTCTTCAAAGTCTTTGTATTCTTTTTCATTTTCTAAATATTCACTATAAGAAAGAACTTCTATATTAATATTTGCATTATCTTCAAAAGCATAAAGTTTAGTTGCTATTTTATCAACAAAATATCTATCATGCGAGACAAGCAAAATCGCGCCTTCAAAAGAAAGTAAGTATTCTTCTAAGATATTAATCGTAGCTATGTCTAAATCATTTGTTGGTTCATCTAAGATTAATACATCATATTCTTTGGTAAAAAGCAAGGCTAGAGCAACTCTGTTTTTCTCACCCCCACTTAGTACACTCACACTTTGCTCTAAAAATTCTTTTGGAAATAAAAATTGTTTTAAATACCCATAAACATGCATATTTTTACCACGCACTTGAATGTGATCGCCACCATTTGGGCAAAAAATTTCTAAAAGTTTTTTATCAGTATTTAATAAGCTCCTGCTTTGATCAAAATAGCCTATTTTAACTTCACCTCTTTTAATCTCTCCGCTATCAAGCGGAATTTGATCAAGTAAAATCTTTAAGAAAGTAGATTTTCCACAGCCATTTTTACCTACTATGGCTATGCGTTCACCTTGTAAAATTCGTGCATTAAAGTCTTTAAAAAGTGTCTTGTTGGCAATAGACTTTGAGATATTTTTAAGTTCAAAAAGCATTTTTTTGCGGTTTTGGCTTTGAGTTTGGTTAAAATTTTTACTTGCTCTTTTGATTTCAAGTTGTAAGCGTTTGATAGCTCCTGGGTTTTTCTTAGCTTCTTCACGCATTTTAAAAATGCGTTCTTTGCGTCCTTCGTTGCGTTTAAGCCTAGCTTTGACTCCTCTTCTTAGCCATTCTTCCTCACTTTTTAGTTGCTTAAGCAAGGTTTCATGGCTTTTAGCTAAGGAAGCTAAAATAGCTGCTTTTTTTTCTAGATATTGCGTATATCCACCCTCAAAAATGCTTAATTTTCCCGTTTCTATTTCTACGCATTTTTGCGCTATAGCATCGATAAAATACCTATCATGAGAGATGAAAATAACACACATTTTAGAGGCTTTTAATCTTTCTTCTAAAAAGTTACTCATATATACATCTAGATGATTAGTTGGCTCATCAAGCAATAATATATCAGGATTTTTCAGCAAAAGCGTGCAAAGCCCTACGCGTCTTATTTCGCCCCCACTTAAAGAGCAAAGTGTTCTGTCTTTGTATTCTAATAGTTTAAATTCTTCTAATATTCTTTGTATTTTTTGGTCTAAATTCCATGCGCCTTTTGAATCTATAAATAAACTTAATTCATCTACTTTTTTTAAATATTCTTTATTTTCAGGATCAAAAGCTAGTTTTTCATTATAGCTTTCAAATTCTTTCAAGGCTTGGTAAATTTCTTCAAGTTCTTTTTTGATGGCTTCGCTTACGCTTAAGGCGCTTTCAAAGCTTACTTGTTGGCTTAACATACCTATACTAGCGTTATTTTGTTTAATTACTCTACCGCTATCTAGTTTTAAAGTCCCCATAAGGGCTTTTAAAAAGCTTGATTTTCCTTCGCCATTTTTGCCTATAATGGCGATTTTTTCTCCTAAATTTGCACTAAAATTTGCATTTTCTAAAACTATTTTTGTATTAAATTTCTTATTTGCGTCGATTAAATCTATTAAAGCCAAATTTCTTTCCCAAATGTTTTTTACGATTTTACTTTAAAAAGTATTAATTTTGCTTAAATAAAATTACGCCATGAGAGCATTTGTTTTTTTTACTTTATTAGTTTTATTTTTTGCTTTGGCAAATTGGTATATTTATAAAAGATTTTTAAGTAGGGTTGATTTTTTAAAACCTTATAAAAAGTTTGTATTAGCTTTTGTTTTAATAGTTTTTGCATGTGAATTAATCTTTTTTATAAATATGCGCGGGGACTTTTTACATGAAAAGTTTTATTATATTTTAGCTATTTTTCCTACTGTTACTTGCTTTTTCTTGCTTTTTGGAGTGATTTTTGAATTTGGCTCTTGGATTTTTTTTAATGAAAATAAAAAAGAGCAAATTTTCAGTGTCCAAAGAAGAAAGTTTTTAAAATTAATTTTTGATTCTTGGCTTATTATACTTAGCGTTAGTATGGTATTTAAAGGTTTTGTAAATGCTATTAGCACACCTAGAGTCAATGAAGTAGATATTAAAATTAAAAATTTAAAAGAAGATTTAAATATAGTTTTAATTTCTGATGTGCATTTGGGAAAAAATTTAGGAGAAGATTTTTTAAAAACTTTAATCGATGAAGTTAATGTTTTAAATGCTGATATGGTCATTATGGCTGGGGATTTAATCGATGCAGATATTGCTAGTATGCCTTATATTAATTTATTAGAAAATTTTAAATCAAAATATGGTACTTATTTTGTTTATGGAAATCATGAGTATTATAATGATATAAATGCAATAAGCAAAAAGCTTAAAACTCTTAAAAATTTCAAAGTTTTGGAAGATGAAAGTATTGATTTTGGGGATTTTACTTTAAGTGGGACTTTGGATTTGGCTGCCAAGCGTTTGGGTTTTAAAGAAAGCAATATAGAAAAAATCAAAACTCAAATCAATCAAGAAAAGGTTAATATTTTAATCACTCATCAACCAAAGTATGTAAAAACTTATGATGTAAGTGGGTTTGATTTGATTTTATCAGGACATACACATGCAGGACAAATTTTCCCTTTTTCTTTGCTAGTATATTTAGAACAAGGTTTTGTGTATGGGCTTTATAAATTAAGCAAAGATAGCTTGCTTTATGTAAGTAGTGGAGCTGGATTTTGGGGGCCTGCTGTGAGATTTTTAGCTCCTAGTGAGATAGCTTTGATTAGATTAAAAGGAGAATGAGTGGGATTTAGCAATAGTGCTTCAAAAATGTTTGGAATCATAGCAAAATATAAATTTCCAAAAATTATACAAAAAAATATTAATAAAGCTTATGTAAATGCTTTTAATATCAATATGAGTGAATTTAAACCTTTAGAAGAATATGAGAGTTTAAATGCTTTATTTACAAGAACTTTACTAAATGAGCGAGAATTAGAAGATGGCTTTATAAGTCCAAGTGATGGTAAAATTTTAGAACTTGGAAGTAGCTTTCAAAATGATTTAAAAGAAAATTTAGCCTTTAGCATTAAAGGTTCAAGTTATAGTATAGAAGAGCTTTTAAAAAACTCAGCTAGTAAAGAAGAATTAGAAAATGGCATAGATTATGCAAATATTTATCTATCTCCAAAAGATTATCATCATTATCATGCACCTTGTAATATGCAAATTTTAAGTGCTACTTATATGAGTGGGGCCTTATTTAGTGTGAGTGAGGCAAAGTTAGCTAAGATTATAAACCTTTATACTAAAAACGAAAGAGTAGTTTTAAAGTGCTTAGTGGAAGGAAAATTTATACTTTGGATGGTATTTGTGGGTGCACTAAATGTCGGTAAAATGCACTTTAGCTTTGATGCTAGCATACAAACTAATGCTGCAAATTTTGATTTTACTCATACCTATGAAGATCTTTTTGTAAGAAAAGGCCAAAGACTTGGAAATTTTGAACTAGGTTCAACTATAGTTTTAATCGCTCAAAAAGGGTTTTTAAAATTTAGTAAAAATGCTTATGAGCAAGTTGAATTTTCTAAGAAGATTGCGGACTTTGCTTAGTCTCATCTTCATTAGCAACTTTATATAAAAAGGCAAAAATTTCAGCCACTGCTTTATACATATTAGGTGGGATTTCATCGCCTAAGTCAAGTTTGCTAAGCACTTCTACTAAGTCTTTGTCTTCTTTTATGGGTATGCCATTTTCTTTGGCTAAAGAGATGATTTTAGCAGCGTTTTCACCTTTGGCATTAGCTAGGATTTTTGGTGCATTTTGTTCTTCTTTGTTATAGCCTAGTGCAACGGCTTTTTTTGTTTTTTTAGCCATTTTTAAGCCCTTGTGTCAAAACCCATATTAAAGTCATTATATTCTTCTTGATTGTGAAATTTACTTTTAATTATATCGCTGATGAAAAAATTAGAGCTTAGAAGTCCTACTTTAACTAAGGCTTTTTTTAGTTCATGTGCTCTTTCATAAAGTTTTTTTCTAAAATTAGCATTTTCTATCATCATATTTATATCGATGTATTTATCATTGCTTAGAGATAAAAATACATTGATTCTTCCTAATTTTTCAAATTCAAGATTAATTTGTGCATAAAATTTATCTTTTTTACCGCGTTTAAAAACTACATTAGATTTTTCTAAATCATCCCAAAAGAAAGGTAAAAAAGTATGAATGCTATTATTGGCTAAAGATAAAAGTTGGTTAAATTCAAGCTGAGCTATAAGACGATTTGCTTGATTTAGTATGCTTTCATTGTCTAAATTTTTGGCTAGATTAGAAACTTGCAAAAGAGTGGATTTAATATCTTTTTGTAATTCTGAAGAAATTTCTGCAGTATCTTTTTGGGTGATTTTTCCAAGATCTTTTATAGAAAGTTCTAATTTTTTTTCTATATTTTTTATATCTTCTAAAGAATTTTTTGCTTCATAATTTTTAGGATCTAAAGCTTTTAAAACCTCGTTGAGTTTTCTTCCTATTAGGCCTAGTTCTTTGTTAAGATTATTTAAAAGCTCTTCTTGTAGATTTTGGCTAAAATTAAGATTTTTACTTACATTTTGTTTGAAAATATCTTCTAGTAAAATTTTACCCGAAGTGCTTTTAAATATATCTTCTAATTTAGTATTATTTGCTTGTAAATTTTGACTTTTGTTATCATTTTTGCTTGGTTCTTCAGTATTTTTTTGTGGTGTTTTTGGCTCTTCTTTGGGGTTTTCTTTGATATCTTTACTTTGTGGTATTTTTTCTTCTTTTGTGTTTTGAATTTCTTTATCTTTTGCTATGCTTTCTTGTTTTTGTTGAGTTTCTTTTTTATCCTCTGTGCTTTTTTGTGGAGTTTTTATTTCTTCTTTTAACTCTTCTTTGATGTCTTTAGTGTGTGGAGTTTTATTTAAATTTTCTTGTGTTGTTTCGGTTTTGTTTTTGTGATTTTTTATATCTTTTAAAAGTATTATAAAATCTTTTATATTTTGGCTAAGCTCTTTTAGTATATGAGTGTTTTGAATTTTTATGTTTTCGGGTTTAGCTAGTTCTTTGTTGATAAGTGTTAAATTTTTATTAAGATTTTTGATAAAATTATCCGCAATATTTTGGAGTTTTTCTTGACTAATAGAACTTGGGTTTTTATTGATATAATTTTTAAAATTTTCTATTTTATCAAATAGCTTAAAAAGTGTTTTGTAGTTTGTATTTTCCAAAGAAATTTTATTATCTTTTTTGTGATTTTGTAAGATGTGAATAAGCTCTTTTAAGGTGCTTGTAGTATCAAGATTTTTAAGATCTAAATTACTTATATCGTGTTTTAAATTTTCACTTGTAGCGCCTTTTATAGTACTTAAAAGATTAAAAAAACTCTGTGGTAAATTTTGTTCTTTTAAAGAATGATTGAGCTTTGCTTCTAAAAATATGCCTGAATTTTTCACTAAAGATGAAAGATTTTTATTATTAATATCTTTAGCAGGCTTGACTAAATCTTCTAAAATTTTAAGCAGTTTTTCAAATTCAGGATTTTTTGAAAGCTCTACTTGGAGTTTTTTTACTTCATTGGCAAAATTAGGTGCAAAATTTAAATCTTTATGATTTTTTAATACTGCCAAATCAGGATCTTTATTGGTTTTGATTTGATCTAAAAGTTTATTAAGTAATTCTTGTAGTTTTTGATCAATTTTGCTAATATAATCTTTGGGTAATTTAACTTCAGAATCGCTTTTGGAAAATAAAGGATTTTTTAACGCTTCATTGAGCGAGGTTTTTTTGTCTGATTTTTCACTTTTATTTTCTTTATTTGTTTCATTTTTTGCAAACTGATTTTGATTATTAGAGATATTAGTTATCATCTAGCATTACCATATTACCAGGTTTTCTTTTAAATTTGGTAAGTTTTTTAAATTTTGGTTTATCGATGGCAAATAGTATCAAAATACTTAATAAAACTATATAAAAATACATAAAGCCATAAGCTTGAAAATAATACATCAAAGTTCCCAAAACTGCAGGTGCAAATAAAGCACCAAAAGAATAGGTAAAAAGAACTGCTCTGCCAAGTTCAACTCTTTTGCTAGGATTATCAAGCATATCATTTGCTCTTGCTAAAGAAAGAGCGTATAAACAACACATGCCCATGCCTAGCAAAAATCCAAAAAAGTATTTTAGATAAATATTATATTCTAAAAGTAGTATGCAAAGCATAGCGCTTAAAGCAATAAAAGCACACAATATAATGGCAAATTTTCTGCTAATTTTATCAGAAAGAGTTCCGATATAAAGTTGCGAAATAAAGCCACCTACCATAGTAGAGAAAATAAAAATAGAAGCTTCTTTTGCGCCAAATCCTTGTATAAGTACAAATAAAGAAGCCATGGAAAAAAAGCCATTTAAAAGCATGCCCGCTATAAAACTTGTTACTAAGGCTAAAGGCACTATATCAAAAACCTTAGGAATGGAAATTTTTGTTTTTTGTGGCAAAATAGGCTCTTTAATGCGGATTAAAAATAAAGGAATGGAGGCAAACATAATAAAACTAGCACTTAAAATAAATACTGTATTACTTGGAAAGTCAAAAGACATAAGTAAAATTCCAAAACCTGATGATGAGTAAAATACAACCTCATAAAAGGCTATTACTCTTGAGCGAATAGTGTTTTTTGCTTTTTCATTAAGCCATGATTCTATTACCATTAAAAGCGCATAATAGCAAAAACCTAGCAAAAATCTTAAAAACATCCAAAAATAAAGATTAGAATTTAAGCTATGAAGCATGGTGGCTATACCAAAAATAATAGCAAAAATTCCAAATGATCTTATATGTCCTACTTTAGAAACTATTCTATGGGCACTAATTGTACTTACCATAGCACCAAGAAAATAACAACTTCCTATTACGCCTATATAAAAATTACTAACATTATTATGCTTTAAAATAATAGCTATGGAATTTACTGTTAAAGCACTTCCTATGAAAACAAAAATCATACCAAGAAATAATGCTGTTAGTGATCTAATCGTTCTTTTTGAGCTTAACATTTTCTTATTAAAAAATTATATATTAATACCGCTATGGGTGTGACAAACATTGCACAAAACAAGGCAAAAATACTCATTAAACCTTGAAACTCTAAAAATAAAAATCCTGCTATTAAAAACACATAAGCAAAAATTTTAAATAAAGAAAAAAAAGCTAACGCGTTTTTAAAAATACTTTTAAATTTTGGTTTTAAATCGTCATCTATATGGATAAATTTTATAATTTTTGGCAAAGAATATTGTTTTTTAGCAAAAATTTGTAAAGGTCTTTGCGTAAAATCATAATTTTTAGCTGCTTTAAAAATAAAATTTTTATAATTTAAAAAAGATATTAGAATGATTAAATTTTGAGCTAAAAAGCCAAATTCAAAGCTTATAAAGGTTTTAAAGCTTAATTCTTTGTAAAAAAAAACTCCTGCTAAGAAAAGTAAATTTAATCCTAGCAAGAGTTTTAATAAAATTTTAGGCTTTAGGATCATTTTTTAAATCTTTATAGCGATTTTCTTCTTTAAATTCTTCGTAACTTTTTACTTGTGCTTTATAGGCTTTGTAAACATTTAAAATCGCCGCAGCTACTCCTATAAACACTCCTACCCAAAAAAGCCAAACAATGCCGGTTAAGTTTTTTAAAAAATAGCCTATACCAACTCCGATTAAAACAGCTACAACCATGGATATACCGAGGCTTAATCCATCTGCAGCTTCTATACCTTTGCGAATGATTTTTTGTCTTTTATTCATAATGCTTTAAAACTTTCTTGTGCTGCTTGTATAGTTTTATCAATGATTTTTTTATCCATACATTCACATATAAAACCTGTTTCAAATTGAGATGGTGCTAAATATACACCTTTGCTTAGCATCTGCGCATGAAATTTGGCAAATAATTTAGTATCTGATTTTAAAGCGTCTTTATAATTATTAACAGGGTTTTCACAAAAGAAAAATCCAAACATAGAACCAACGCAATTAACTTGCAAAGGAATTTTGCAATCATTTGCAGCTTCTTTAAAGCCTTGAGTAAGTCTTTTGCCTAGTTTTTCTAATTTTTCATATAAGCCTTCATAATTTCTTGCTTTTTTTAAGCTCGCATAACCTGCAGCCATAGCAAGAGGATTGCCACTTAGTGTTCCTGCTTGATATACCCCGCCCAAAGGACTTAATAAATCCATGATTTCAGCTCTTGCAGCAAAAGCAGCTGCAGGAATACCTCCGCCTATAACCTTACCAAAAGTTACTATATCAGCTTTTATATTATTAATCCCAAAAGAGCCAAGATATGAAGCTCTAAAGCCACTCATAACTTCATCAAAAATTAAAAGAATTTGATGCTCATCACATAGTTTTCTTAGCTCTTGTAAAAATTCTATTTTAGCAGGTACTAAACCCATATTTCCTGCAATTGGCTCTATAATGATACAAGCTATATTATCATCATTATTGATTAAGTTTTTAACACTATCAATATCGTTATAAACGGCTACTAGAGTATTTTTAGCTACATCGGTTAAAACTCCTAGTGAGCTTGGGGTGTTAAAAGTAGCTGCACCGCTTCCAGCACTCACTAATAAAGAATCGGAATGCCCATGATAACATCCTTCAAATTTGATGATTTTATCTTTTTTACTAAATCCTCTTGCAAGACGAATAGCACTCATAGTAGCTTCAGTGCCACTACTTACAAAACGGATTTTATCCAAATGTGGCCAATCTTTTAAGATAAATTTGGCCAATTTAGTTTCAGCTAAAGTTGGCGCACCAAAGCTCGAGCCATGCTCTAATGCTTTTTTACAAGCTTTTTCAATATCCTCATCACAATGTCCAAAAAGTAAAGGTCCCCAACTTTGCACATAATCTATATAAGTATTTTCTTCTATATCGCTAATATAAGCACCTTTGCCTTGTTTGATAAATAAAGGATTGCTACCTACACTTGCAAAAGCACGCACTGGGGAATCTACCCCACCTGCTATATGCTCACAAGCTTCCTCAAAGGCTTTTTTATTGTTTTTCATTTTTTACTCCTTTTATTGCTAGTAATATAATCATAAAGTGATTTTATTTCATCTTCTGTTAGCGAGTAAGTTGGCATAATGCTTTTTGCCTCTTGAGGTTGATTTAGAATTTTTCTAAAACGCGTATAAGGAGTGTTTTTAATACTTGGCACAATAAAAGGAATTTTTTCTCCATTTTTAGTGTAATAACCTAGTATTTGTTGACCTCCATCGCCATGACATTTAGCACAACTTATGCCTCTTGGATTTTTGTAAAGGGACTCTTGGTATTCTTTAGGAGAGATAAAATCTTCAGCCCAAGCACCATAAATTATAAAAAATAAAAATAATACAATTTTCATTCATTGCCTTTAACAAAAAAAGAAGTTTTGTTATGATACAATTTTTTAAGTTAAAGAAAGCTATAAAATTTAAGGAAAGAAATGATACTTTTAGATGGTAAAAAGCTAAGTGATAAGTTAAAAGAAAATTTAAAACAAGAAGTATTAGAACTTAAAGCTCAAAGTATAGAACCTTGTTTGGCTGTAATTTTAGTAGGCGAGGATCCTGCTAGTGCTACTTATGTGGGTTCTAAAGCAAAAGCTTGCGAGCAATGTGAAATTAAGTCTTTAGTTTATAAACTTGATGTAAATACAACTCAAAATGAGCTTTTGGCTTTGATTAATACTTTAAATCATGATGATAGTATAGATGGAATTTTAGTTCAACTTCCATTGCCATCGCATATTAATAAAGATATAATCTTAGAAAGTATTAACTTTAATAAAGATGTAGACGGCTTTCACCCCTTTAATGTCGGAAATTTAAATCTTAATTTAAAAGGTGGTTTTTTACCATGTACACCTTTAGGAGTTATGAAAATTTTAGAACATTATGATATAAAATTACAAGGAGCTAGTGTAGTTGTAATAGGAGCTTCAAATATAGTAGGCCGTCCTATGGCTACTCTTTTGTTAAATGCTAATGCTAGTGTGAGTATTTGTCATATTTATACAAAAGATTTAAAAGCTTATACAAAAAATGCTGATATTGTTATCGTAGCAGCAGGTTGTCCAAATCTTTTAAAAGAAGATATGGTTAAAGAAGGTGTGGTGGTAATTGATGTTGGGATTAATAGAGTTGATGGAAAAATAGTAGGTGATGTTGATTTTGAAAATGTAAGTAAAAAAGCTAGTTATATCACTCCTGTACCAGGTGGAGTAGGGCCTATGACTATTGCCATGCTTTTAGAAAATACTATAAAATCAGCTAAAAATAGGATAAAAAAATGAAATTTTTGAAGAAAATTTATAAATTTACACAATCTTGGACGGGAACTTTAGTAGTTGTTTTATTGATTATATTTTTCTTTATACAAGCTTTTACTATACCAAGCGGTTCTATGAAAAATACTTTATTAGTAGGGGATTTTTTATTTGTAAAAAAATTTTCTTATGGTATTCCAACCCCGCATATTCCTTGGGTGGAAATTCCTGTTTTACCTGATTTTAATAAAAATGGACATTTAGTAAGTGGTGAAGGTCCTAAAAGAGGGGATATTGTGGTATTTAGATATCCGCATGAGCCAAAAATCCACTATGTAAAAAGATGTGTGGCCAAAGGTGGAGATGAAGTAGTTTTTGCAAATAAAACCTTATATGTGCGTATGGTTGAGGGTGATGAATATATGAAAGATTATTATCCCAATAAAACAAAAATCATAGGCGGAAGACTTTTTGTAAAAGAGCCTTTTGTGGAAAAAGGAATACATTATGATTCTAGAGTGGATATAGACAGTGTATTTTTTCGCTATTTAAATTTGGGGCAATTTGCTATGAAGCCTGTTTCTTTTGATGAATTAGGTGCTAATAATATTTATGGTTTTAATGCTTATTATTATAAAGTACCTGAAAATGAATATTTTATGATGGGCGATAACCGTGATCATTCTAGCGATAGTCGATTTTGGGGAAGTGTAGATTATAAATATATAGTTGGACAACCTTGGTTTATTTATTTTTCATGGGATGAAAATAAAAAAGTTAGATGGGAAAGAGTAGGGCGTTTAGTTGAAACTATAGAAAAAGATGAACGCTTTATTCATCATAATGAAAGCGACATAGAAGCTTTAGAATAATTACCCAAAGAAACAAATAAAAATAGTTTGTGTAGAAAATGTATAGTTTCTACACAAAATTTTTTAAAAATATACAATCTTGATTTTGCTCGTAGAATTTTTTAAGCTCCAAGTTGTAACAATTACAAAAATTAAAATTAGTATAAGATAAAAGGATAGAAAATGCTAAGCCAAAGATCTCAAAATTTAGGAGAATCCTTAACTTTAGTAATGACTGATATAGCCAAAACTTTAAAAGCAAATGGTGAGAAAGTTATTAGTTTTTCGGCAGGTGAGCCTGATTTTGATACTCCAGAAATCATTAAAAAAGCAGCAATTGAAGCTATTGAAAAAGGTTGTGGAGCTTATACGCCAGTTGTGGGTATAAAAGAAGTTATAGAGGCTATACAATATAAATTTAAAAATGATAATAGTTTAGATTATAAAACAAGTGAAATCATTACCAATGTTGGTGCTAAACATTCTTTGTTTATGGCGATTGAGTGTTTAGTTGAAGAAGGTGATGAGGTTGTCATTCCAAGTCCTTATTGGGTGAGTTATCCTGAAATGGTAAAATTTGCAGGCGCAACTCCTGTGTTTATAGAAGGTGAAGCAAAAAATGGATTTAAAATCACCCCAGAACAATTAAAACAAGCTATTACTTCAAAAACTAAGGTTTTGATGTTTAATTCTCCATCAAATCCTACAGGAGCTATATATTCTAAAGAAGAAATAAGTGCTTTAGCTAAGGTTTTAGAAGGAACTAAAATAGTAGTTTTAAGTGATGAAATTTACGAAAAATTAGTTTATGATGGAGAATTTTGTGCTTTTGCACAAGTTAGTGAAGATGCTTTAAATAGAACTGTAAGTATTAATGGTCTTAGCAAATGTGGTGCTATGCCAGGGTGGCGTTTTGGATACATGGCAAGTAAAATGAGCGAGTTTAATAATGCTGTTAAAAAATTACAAGGGCAAAGTACATCAAATATTTGTTCAATCATCCAACACGCAGCTTTGCCAGCCTTACTTGGAAAAGCAGATAATGATATTGAAATGATGAGACAAGCCTTTTTAAAGCGTAGAGAATTAGCTTGTGAAATTTTAGCCAAAAGCGATAAGTTAAAATTAGAACAAATTCCACAAGGAGCTTTTTATTTATTTATATCTTGCAAAGAAGTTGATAATGATTCTATGAGATTTTGTAAAAGACTGCTAGAAGAGCAAAAAGTAGCTTTGGTGCCAGGTATTGGTTTTGGCATGGAAGGGTATTTTAGGCTCTCTTATGCAACTAATGAAAAAGATATTATTGAAGGTTGTGAAAAAATCGTTGAATTTGTAAAAAACTACTAATTTCTTAAGCCTGTTAAAAACAGGCTTTCTTTCAAAAAAACTTATAAGCAAGTCTTTGGTATGATTATGCAAAAAATACAGGAAAAATAATGGAATTTGAAGTTCAATATAAAAGTGCAAATGCTAGAGCTTGTCGTATAAAAACTACACATAGTGAAATTGTAACTCCTATTTTTATGCCCGTTGGAACTTTGGCTGCGATTAAAAGTCTAGATGCTGTTGATATGAGTGAGATTTTAAATGCAAAAATTATTTTAGCAAATACTTATCATTTGTATTTAAGGCCTGGTTCTAAAGTGATTAAGCAAATGGGTGGCCTGCACGGTTTTAGTAAATTTGAAGGCTCTTTTTTAACAGATAGTGGAGGTTTTCAAGCTTTTTCTTTAAGTAAAAATTCAAAACCTGATGAAAAAGGTATTCAATTTAAAAGTCATATCGATGGAAGTTTGCACTATTTTACCCCGCAAAGTGTTTTAGATGCACAATATGATTTTAATTCAGATATTATGATGATTTTAGATGATTTAGTGGCCTTACCTGCAAGTAAAGAAAGGATAGAACTTTCTCTAAAACGCACTATAAAATGGGCAAAAGAAGCTATTGATTATCATAAGTTAAAACAAAGTCAAGGTGTGGGAATAGGGCAAAATATCTTTGGTATTATCCAAGGTGGGACTGATTTTGAAGCTAGAAAAATTTGCTCTCAAGCACTTTGTGAGATGGATTTTGATGGGCTTGCTATAGGTGGATTAAGCGTGGGAGAAGAAAATGAGGCTATGTATGATACGGTTGAAGCTATGATGCCTTATGTGGATAACAATCGCCCTAGATATTTAATGGGAGTTGGCACGCCTGAAGATTTAGTAGAAAATGTAGCAAGAGGTGTGGATATGTTTGATTGCGTGATGCCAACAAGAAATGCAAGAAATGGTACCTTATTTACTAGCTTTGGAAAATTTAATATCAAAAAAGCAGAACTTATCACTGATCATGCCCCTATAGACGGCAAATGTTCTTGCTATACATGTAAGAATTTTTCAAGGGCCTATTTAAATCATTTATTTAAAGCCAAAGAATTAACCTTTTTTAGACTTGCAAGTATTCATAATTTACACTATTATTTAAATTTGGTCAAGCAAATGCGTGAAGCTATTATTAAAGATGAATTTGAAAATTTTAGAAAAGAATTTTATAGGCAAAGAATGTGTTAAATGATACTTTAAAACAAATTATTAGCAATATTAATATATCAAATGCTTATTATGAATTTGATGATTTTGATATTTTCACTCTAGATATAACTAAAAATTCTAAAAGTGTATTTGTTTTTAAAGAAAATCAAATTTTTGAGTATAAAGATGAAAATTTGATTTTATTTTCTAATACGGAATTTATAGCTATATTAAAAGAAATTTTGCAAAATGAAAAAGAAAAAAATAATACCATTAACCTTTCTATAGAAAAAAGAGAGGAGTTGATTTTAGAAAATAAAAAAGTAAAGAATTTCTTGACAAAATATTTTATATTAAAAGTTAAGCTTAGTAAAAGTTATAACATGGTTTCTTCTGTTTTAGAAGCTTGTAAAATTTGTCATAGCAAGCATCATTTTATAAAGAAAAGTTTAAAAACAATTATTTTAAATTTAGCTGTTTTGGAAAAAAATATTAAAGAAAATATATCAAGATTAGAAGGGATTTACACTTATATTAATACCGCAAGAAATGAAAAAATAAATAAAAATATTTACTTTTTAAGTATTATGTCTGCAATTTTTTTACCTTTAAATTTAATCGTTGGATTTTTTGGTATGAATACCAAAAATTTATTTTTATCTGAAAATGAATACGGAACTTACTATATTTTAGCTGTGATTTTAACGATATTTTTTATTTTATTTTTATGGTATCAATTTAAAGATAAAAAAGAATTAGATTTGGATGAATTTTCTGTAAAAAAGAAATAAGTGGTACGCCCAAGAGGATTCGAACCTCTGACCTTTTGAACCGCAATCAAATGCTCTATCCAGCTGAGCTATGGGCGCAAAAATAAAGAGTAATTCTATCAAAAAATTCTTAAAATTAGCAAAAATAAATATTTTTATAGAATTTTTATATTTTTATGCTAATCTTCTTTTTAATATTTTAGCTTAAGGCAAAGTCATGATACATAAGATTTTAATAGCCAATAGAGGTGAGATTGCAGTAAGGGTGATCCGTGCTTGTAGAGATTTGCATATACAAAGTGTTGCTGTTTATACTGAACCTGATTATGAGTGTTTGCATGTAAAAGTTGCTGATGAAGCATATAGAATAGGAACTGATGCCATAAGAGGGTATTTAGATGGTAAAAGAATAGTTGAGATTGCTAAAGCTTGTGGAGCTGATGCTATACATCCTGGATATGGTTTTTTAAGTGAAAATTATGAATTTGCAAAAGAATGCGAAGAAGCAGGGATTATCTTTATAGGTCCAAAATCAGATGTTATCCGTAAAATGGGTAATAAAAACATAGCAAGATATTTAATGAAAAAAAATGGAATCCCTGTAGTTCCAGGTACTGAAAAATTAAATCATTGCACATTAGAAGAAATCAAACTTCAAGCTTTAAAAATAGGCTATCCTGTAATTTTAAAAGCTAGTGGTGGTGGTGGTGGTAGAGGCATACGCGTAGTACATAAAGAAGAGGATTTGGAAAAATCTTTTGAAGCATGCAAAAGAGAAGCGCTAAGTTTTTTTAAAAATGATGAAGTTTTTATGGAAAAATATGTTATTAATCCAAGGCATATTGAATTTCAAATTTTAGCAGATAATTATGGTAATATTATTCATCTTTGTGAAAGAGATTGCTCAATACAAAGAAGACATCAAAAAATCATTGAAATAGCACCTTGCCCAAGTATTTCAGAAAAACTAAGAAAAACCATAGGAGTTACTGCAGTAGCTGCTGCAAAAGCTGTAGGTTATACGAATGTTGGGACGGTTGAGTTTTTACTTGATGATTATAATAGATTTTATTTTATGGAAATGAATACAAGAATTCAAGTAGAACACCCAATTACTGAAGAAATTACGGGGATTGACCTTATCACAAGACAAATTCGTATAGCAAATGGGGAAATTTTAGATCTTGAGCAAAGCGATATAAAACCAAGAGGTTTTGCGATAGAAGCTAGGATTACAGCAGAAAATGTATGGAAAAATTTCATTCCAAGTCCAGGTAAAATTACAGAGTATTTTCCAGCTTTAGGGCCATCTGTGAGAGTGGATAGTCATTTATATAAGGACTATACTGTGCCACCTTATTATGATTCTTTACTTGCAAAATTAATTGTTAAGGGTTCAAGTTATGATAGTGCAGTTAATAGACTTGAGAGAGCTTTGAAAGAATTTGTGATTGATGATATTAGAACAACTGTTCCATTTTTGATTGCAATTACCAAAATAAGAGAATTTAGAAGAGGGTATTTTGATACTTCTTTCATAGAAACACATATGGAAGAGCTTTTGGAAAAGACAGAAGATAGACACCAAGAAAATAAAGAAGAAGTAATTGCTGCTATAGCTGCAGCCTTACAAAAGATAAAAGAAAGTAGGCAATCATGAGTTTTTTAGATGAATTAAAAGATATAAAAAAAGCACTTCAAAAAGAACAAAGTCAAACAAAAAAAGAAAAGGTTAAAGCGAGTAAAAGCGGAGTTAGTATGAAAAATACTGACTTAGATGCTATACAAAAAGACTTAGCTAAGCAAAATGAAGATAAAAAGCAAGAACAAGAATTTGAAGATATGTTTTTAAAAGAAGAGCGTTTAGCTAATGAATTTATGGAATTTGTAAAAAATAGTGATATTAAAAAGATCTAATGAATAATATTATTGGTTTTTGTACTTTAGAAGAAGAATGTCCTTATCTTGAAAATAGATATTGTAGAAATGAGTATAATTATATATCTTTTATTAACAAAGCACAAAATCAAGAATTAGTTTCAAGAGGTTGGCGTCGCTTTGGTTCATATTTTTCAAGACCAATATGTAATGATTGTAATGAATGTCAAAATTTGCGTATTTTGGTAGAAAATTTCCATTTTAGTAAAAGCTATCGTAGGGTTTTAAAAAAAAATATAGCTACTAAAATAATCTTACAAAAACCTTCTTTAAGTGATGAGCATTTATTGCTTTATGAAAAATACCACCATTATCAAAAAGATAAAAGAAATTGGAAAATTTATGATTTAAATTTTAGAAAATATTACAATCTTTATGTAGATAATGCAGGTACTTTTGGATATGAACTTGATTTTTATATAGATAATAAGTTAGTTTGTGTTGATTTGATTGATATTTTAGAAGATGGAATTTCTAGTATATATTGTTTTTATGATCCTGATTTTTCACATCTAAGTCTTGGAAAATACTCGCTTTTAACAGAAATCAAGCTTGCGCAATTAAAAAAATTAAAATATATTTATTTAGGATATTTTGTAAAAGGGTGTCAATCTTTATCGTATAAAGCCGATTATAGTCCAAATGAAATTTTAAAACACACTAGTGCTTTAGATGAACAGGCATTTTTGTGGAGTTAGGTTTATAGAGAGGATTTTATGCAAGTAGTGCAAACTTTAGAATCTGTTAGTGTTAATACTGATGATTTTTTAATGTTTAAATATTTTCAAGATCTTATCCGTAAAAATTTTTCTAAAGTCATAGGAAATAAAAATAAAACCCTATCTTTTTTTGTGGAAAATGAAATTCCTCAAAGAAGATATTTTTTAAAACTTGTTAATCACAAGTATAAAAAAAATACTGGAAACCAAATCGATAATCTTGCTTTTGCGCATTATAAGACCTTTAAATTAAATCTTGCTCAAGCAAATACTTTAAAGCCTGTAATCTTTGCTAAAATAGGTTTTGCGCAAAAAAATATCTTAATAACTTTAAGTTCTAATGAAAAAATGTTTGCTGTATATTTAGAGCAATATTTTAAAGATCATAAAAGCATGTATGATGAGAAAAATTGTATTTTTTCAGTAGAATACAAAGATGATAATACTTTAAATCTTTTAGAAATTTTAGCAAGCGTAAATGAGCATTTAAAATATTGTGTGGATTTTACAATCAATGAAACTCAACTTTTAGAATTTAGAAATAAAATGAAAAATAAAGCCAATACTAATTGGAAATTTAATGCTTTGGCTAAACTTTTTGAGAATTATTTCCAAACTTTAGGATGTAATTCTAGTGATGATTTTGCTACTATTAGACAAAATTATCTTAATTTAGTTAAAATTTATCATCCTGATCGCCATCAAGGTAAAAGCAAAATCGAACAAGCTTATTGTCGTGAGGAATTTGAAAAAATTCAGCTTGCTTATGAGAGTTTAAAATCTTTATATAAAAACAATACATAATCTCCAAATAACATCATTTTAAGTTGCAATTTATTAAAATTAATTTTTATAAAATTCTAGGAAGAAATTTTGGTTGCTGATAGAAAATTATTTTTTTTAAGTTGCATTCTAATAACTATAGGGATACTTTTTTCATATTCTTTAAGTGCTTTTACTGTGCTTTATTTAGAATATAATGAATTTCATTTTTTCATCAGACAGCTTTTTTTTGGACTTAGTGGTATAGCTATTATTTATTTTGTTTCAAGATTAAATCCTGATAGTAAAATGGCACATTATTTAATGATAAGTGTTTTGTTAATCTCTTTTTTATTTATACTTATTTTGCCTTTTTTACCTACCTTTCTTGCTACTGCAGCAGGTGGTGCTAAAAGGTGGATCAGGCTTGGTCCTTTATCTATTTCTCCTGTTGAATTTTTTAAGATAGGTTTGATTTATTTCCTTGCTTGGTCTTATACAAGAAGAATTGATGATAGCAAAAAAGCAATCAAACACGAAGTTTTAATTTTAATTCCTTATTTTATTTTAGCTGCTTTTGTTATTGGCTATATTTATATGACACAAAATGATTTAGGCCAAAGTGTTATCTCTTTTTTCTTGGTTTTTGCTTTAGCATTTTTTGCAGGAGCTAGTAAAAGACTTTTTGTTTTTGGCGTGGTTATTGTTGGAATGATTGGGGTTTTGGTGATTTTAAGTAATCAAAGAAGAATTCAGCGTATTTCTGCTTGGTGGGGAAATATCCAAGATGCGTTTTTACCTTTTTTTCCTGATTGGCTAGCAAGTGCTTTAAGAGTAAGCCATAACTCAGAACCTTATCAAATTTCACATAGTTTAAATGCTATAGCTCATGGTGGATTTTTTGGAGAAGGGTTGGGTCTTGGAACTTTTAAATTGGGATTTTTAAGTGAGGTGCATACGGATTTTGTTTTATCAGGGATTACTGAGGAAATAGGATTGTTAGGATTAAGCATTATATGTTTGATTTATTTGATGGTCATACTTAGAATTTTTAGAATTGCTGGGCGTTGTGAAAATAAGGTCCATTTTTTATTTTGTTCAGGTGTAGCTTTACTTTTATTATTTTCATTTTTTATGAATGCTTTTGGAATTATTTCTTTAACTCCATTAAAAGGAGTTGCTGTGCCACTTTTAAGTTATGGCGGCAGTTCTATGTGGTCTATTTGTCTTGGAATAGGTTATGTTTTAATGATTAGCAAGAAGGTAAAAATTTAAACTCATTAATTAAAATATATAAAAATTAACTTAAATAAAAAATATTCTATAACAACTCTTTACAAAAAACTTTTTTCTGCTATAATTATGCTCACATTTATTATAAAGGAGGCGGATATGAAGAAATACAGGCGTTTAAACACATTATAATCATTTATCAATTTTATTTTAATTTTAACAAAGGAAAAAAATGAAAAAAATATTATATGTTGTTTTAGCGTTATTTGGTATATTAGCTTTAGGTGCTTGTTCAAGCGATAAAAATCAAGCTAGTGCTTCTGGTGAAAAAGTTTATAAAGTAGGTATAGCTGCAAATTATCCTCCTTTTGATTTTATTAAAGATGCAAAAATTACCGGCTTTGATGTTGATTTATTGGAAGAAATTGCTAAAAGAGAAAATTTAAAACTTGAATGGGTAAATATGAGTTTTGATGGTTTAATTCCTGCCTTAAAAGCTGGAAAGATTGATATGATAGCTTCTGCTATGAGTTCAACTCCTCAAAGATTAGCAAGTATGGATTTTAGTGATACTTATTTCAATACTAAAAATTTATATTTAAAATTAAAAACAGATTCTAGTATTAGCGATAAACAAAGTTTGGAAGGTAAAAAAATAGGTGTTCAACTTGGAACTATTCAAGAAAGTGCTGCTAAGACTATTCCAAATGCTCAAGTGGTTGCAAGTGAAGAAATGTTAGCAGCAATTTTAGCTTTAAAAGCTGGCAAAGTAGATGCAGTTTTAACGGATAAAGATATTGGTAAAGGTTATTTAAAAACTAATGAAGAGCTAGAAGCATTTTTAGAAGAAAATGATGGAAGTTCAGGGTTTTGTATAGCTTTTGATAAAGGAAAACAAAGTGAGCTTGTTCAAAAAATTAATGCAGGTTTAGAAAAAGTTAAAGCTGATGGTACTTACCAAAAAATCGTAGAAAAATACGATTTACAATAATTAACTTAAAGCCTTGATACTTATATTCAAGGCTTTAAAAAAATATTCCATATCTTCTTTTGTATGCGTATAATGAAAACCCACTCTTAGCCAACCTGGTTTAGATTTTAATTCTTGATTGTCTTTTAGATTGAGTAAATCATGCCCATAAGGTCCTGCACAAGCACAACCTGCTCTTGTTTCTATCTTATAAGTTTTACTTAGTTTATAAGCTAAATCAAAAGGAGAAATTCCTTCTATATTAAAAGCAAAAATAGGTAATCTATTAGTGATATTTTTTGCATATAAGATCATTTTTGGAAAATTTGTACATTGTTTGAAAAAATATTCACAAAGTTCTTTTTCTTTTTTTTCTATATTTTTTAAACCTATTTCATTGCGTATTTTAAAAGCCAAACTTGCTCTAATAAGCTGAATAATTCCAGGTGTGCCACCTTCTTCTAAATTTTCAACTTCGCATAAATATTGTTGAGATGTTCTTGAAACATAGCCCACAGTTCCGCCTGCTGCAAAGCTAGGGGTATTGCCACATAGATTTTTTTTGATAACAAGTAAGCCACAAGATCCTACACCTCCAAGTAGTTTATGAGAGCTAATAAACACTGCATCATAAAATTTAGGATCTAAATTAGCATAAGGAGCTAAAGTGGAAATATCAAAAGCAACTATACCGTTGTGTTGTTTGATTAAAGTGTAAATTTTTTTATAATCACTTAAAATTCCTGTAACATTAGAAGCTGCATTAAAGCTTGCTATGATTTGTCTGTTTTTGGATTTTTGTAATAATTTTTCTAAAAAATTAAAATCTAATTCCCCATTTTTATCTAAGGGCACTCGAACGCATTCACACAAAGCTTCTCTAAATGAAAGTTCATTAGAATGGTGTTCATAGGGTCCAACTATAACCAAAGGTAAGGTATTTTTGTCTGTATTTTTAAAATATTTTTCTTTAATAAGTGGTGGTATATATAGACCTAAAAGTTCTTGAAATTTTTTTATAGCTGCTGAAGATCCATTCCCACAAGCTATAAGAGCAAAACTATCATCTAATTCAAGGTATTTTTTTAAATTTATTCTTGCGTTTTCATAATGCTGTTGTGTGATAAAAGAATTTAAAGAGCTATCTGAATGTGTATTTGCATAGGTGGTAAGAATTTTTTTAATTTCTTTTTCTATGCTTTTTAGTGCTAAAGCGCTAGCTGTAAAATCAAAATAATATATTCCTTTTTTTAAAATAATATCTTGTTTTAGTTTTTCAATATCCAAAAAAAATCCTCTAATTTTTTGTTAAAATTATAACATACAAAATATTTATTTTAAGGATGTGATTATAAAATTTGGTGATTTTTCAAAACGCTGTGAAACTTTGGAGCTTGAAAGTATTTTTGATTTTTATAGTATTTTTGATGAGTTTGAATTTGATTTGAAATTAAGTTTATATGAAAATATCTTAAATGTTTTTATTTTGAAAGCCTTTGATATTTTAGCTTCTTTAAATTTAGATGAGAATGCTTTAAAAGCTTTGAGTGTTTTAAGTAAAAACGATAGAAAACGCTATTCTATTAATAAATCTATTCCGCATTTTCAGGCTCTAGGACTTATTAATAAACTTTTAGAGAAAAATATTTTGATCTTAGAAAAAAGTCAAGAAAAGCCAATTATAAAAAACAAAAGACAGAAAGTTAAAAAAGAATTACGCTCTTATAATATACAAGATAAGGTTGTTTTTAAAAATCAAGGATTAAGATTTTTCTTTTATTTTATATATCCTAAACTTAATTTAATCGCGATGAAAAAATACAATGAATTAATAGAACTTATCCAAGAAAATTTGGAAAAATACCAAAGTTTTACTTTTGAACTTTTATGTAAAGAATTTTTAGCAAAAAAACTTAAAGTGGATCAAGTGTATAGTTTTTGGAATTATTATCATGAAATAGACTTGTATTATCATGAAAACAATTTTTGTGTTTTAGGTGAAGTTAAATTTAAAGAAAGAAAAATATGTAAAAATGTTTTAAATATTTTAAAAAGTAAAGCAAAACAGTTGCAAATTCAACCTAATTTATATGTGCTTTTTTCAAAGAGTGGCTTTAGTAAAGAGCTTATTTTAAATAAGGAGCGTAATTTGCTTTTATATACTTTAGAAGATTTTCAATTTTTAATTAAGGATTAAGTGTGGATGAGAATATTTTAAAAAGTTTAGATTCTAGTGAAAAAGAAAACTTACAACAAGGATTAAAAGCCTTAATAGAGCAAACCTATGTTATAGAAAATGAATATAAGCAACTTAATGAAAACTACACTGCATTAAGACAAATGGTAAGTGAGATTATAGAGGTTTTGCCTATGGCTTTGTGGATTTTAGACGCAAATAAAAATATTATTTTGCAAAACAACCTAGCTACACAAAAGCCAAAGCTTTTAGAATGCATTGATCTTGATAAAACACATTATGAGCTTGAGTTTGATCATAAATTTTATCTAATCAAAATCACCTCTCATACTGATAAACTTATAGTAAATGCAACAGATATTAGTGATGAAAAAAGAAATGAAAGGTTAGCTAGCATGGGAACAGTTGCAGCACATCTAGCGCATGAAATACGCAATCCTATAGGTTCTATTTCTTTATTAAGCTCTACTTTGTTTGAAAGAAGTGAGTTAAAAAATAAGCATATAGTTTTAGAAATCCAAAAAGCAATTTCAAGAGTAGAGCGTATTGTAAATTCTACTTTACTTTTTACAAAAGGAGTACATGTTAATTTAAATGAGTTTAATTTACAGGAGTTACAAGATGAGTGTGAGCAAGCTATTGGAACTTATAATTATCTAGCTAATATCGATTTTAAATTTGAATTTTTAGATTTAAAAATCAATGCAGATAAATCTTTACTTGCTTTAGTTTTGCAAAATTTACTTTATAATGCCATAGATGCTATTGAAGAAAGCGAAAATGATGATGGTTATATAAAGGTTAAGTGCGAACAAAAAGAAGATAGGGTTTTTATTAAAGTTTATGATAATGGTGTAAGTATCAAAGATAAAAAAATGGTTTTTGAGGCTTTTAAAACAACTAAATTAAAAGGTAATGGTTTAGGTCTTTCTTTATCAAAACAAATTATTGATGCGCATAATGGAGTTTTAGGTTTTGATGAAAATCCAAAATGTTTTTTTATAGAGCTTAAAATTTAAGCTCTATAAAATAAATTTTTTCTTAAAATAATAAAAATATTTGTCCTCATAGCTCAGCTGGATAGAGCGCAGAATTCCTAATTCTGAGGTCGCAAGTTCAAACCTTGCTGGGGACACCATTTCAAGGAAAAAGATGTTTCATATAGTCTTAGTTGAACCTCGCATACCACAAAATACAGGAAGTATAGGCAGAATGTGTTTTAATGCAGGTTTTGCTTTACATATTATCAATCCACTTTTTAGTATTGATGAAAAGGCAGTTAAAAGAGCAGGACTTGATTATTGGAAAAAATTAAATCCTTTTTTATGGGATAATTTAGAAGATTTTTTAAAAGAGTATGAAAAATTTCAAGATAGATTTTTCTTTGCGACAACTAAAACTACTCAAGCTTATTTTGATGTAAATTATCAAAAAGGTGATTTTTTATTTTTTGGAAGTGAAAGTTTTGGTTTGCCTATGGATTTAATGCAAAAAAAATGGGAAAATACTATTACTATACCGATGAAAGATTGTGGTAGAAGTTTAAATTTAGCTACGAGTGTGGGTATAGTGAGCTATGAAGCTTTGAGGCAAAATTTTGCCTCTTTTGAAAAATTTTAATGATTTAAAACTTGATTTAAAAATTCTTTCAATCTTTCATTTTTTGGGTTTTCAAAAGCTATTTTAGGACATTCATCTACTGCTATAATGCCTTTATCCATAAAGAAAATTCGATTAGCTACATTTCTTGCAAATCCCATTTCATGTGTAACTACAAGCATGGTTAGACCTTCTTTAGCTACTTCTTTCATGATATTTAAAACCTCACCTATCATTTCAGGATCTAAAGCTGAAGTTGGCTCATCAAATAAAATCACATCAGGATTCATCATTAATGATCTTGCTATGGCAATACGCTGTTTTTGTCCACCTGAAAGCTTATGAGGAAAATAATTTTCTTTATCACTTAGGCCAACTTTTTTGAGTAATTCTCGTGCTTTTTTTACTGCTTCATCTTTACCCATGATTTTTGTTTGTACTGGCACTAGGCATAAATTTTCCAAAACATTTTTATTATTAAAAAGATTAAAATGTTGAAATACCATGCTTACTTTTTGTCGAATTTTATTGATATCTGTTTTTTTATCAAGTATATTGATATTATTGATATAAATATTACCACTATCTGGTGTTTCAAGTTTATTTAAACAGCGTAAAAAAGTACTTTTTCCACCTCCGCTAGGCCCTATAATAGCAATAATATCACCTTTATGTACTTCAATGCTAATATCTTTTAAAACTTCTAAATCTCCATATTTTTTAATCAAATTTTCTATTTTAATCATGTTTGTTTAATCTCATTTCTATAAATCTTGCAATCAGTGTTAAAATTTTAACGCTTACATAATATACAAGCCCTGTAAAAATAATAGGTTTAGGGTTGTAATAAATTGCTTGTAAGCTTTTACTTTGCATGGTAATATCCATAACGCTAATATAGCCCACTATTGAAGTTTCTTTAAATAAAGAAATAAATTCATTCATTAAAGAAGGTAAGATATTTTTAATCGCTTGCGGAAAGATGATTAGTCTCATAGAAGCAGAATAATTAAGCCCCATTGCTCTTGATGCTTCCATTTGTCCTTTGTCTACACTTTGAATTCCACTTCTTACGATTTCAGCTACATAAGCAGAACTATTAAGTCCAAGTGCGATAATAGCTACATAAAAATTATCACTCCAAGTAGCAAAAATCACTACTGAAAAAATCAAAAGCTGTAAAAGCAGAGGGGTTCCGCGTATAATGTCTATGTATTCATCTATGATGAAATTTAAACTTTGGATTTCTAAAAATCTTAAAAATGCTAGGAAAAAACCAAGTGCTATTCCTATTAAAATTCCACCCACTGTTAAGCCAAGTGTTGTGAAATAACTATGAACATAAGCTTTGGCTTCTATAGTATAAGCATATTCTCCTGTAGCTAAGCCATTTTGATCTTTAACTTGTAAAATTTCAATAGGAAATGAAAAATAAGCCCAAAAAACAATAATGGCAAAAAATACAAAAATTTTCATCGTATTTTGTTTCAATTTAAACACCTTATAAAATTTTAAAAAAACTAAGTGTATAAAAATTAAGTTTTCTTTTTACTTAAAAGCATTTTTATGTGTTTTTTTGGTAAATATCGTGAGTTAAATTTTCACATAGCTGTAAAAAATAAAATAAAATTAATATAAAATTATATTTTTTTGTAGCAAATTCATTTTTTTATGATAAATTTACACTCGATTAAATTATAAAAAGGAGATAAATATGGATTTAATATCCCAATTTGTTGGCTTTGTAAATAATCAGTATTATTCCATTTTGGTTATTTTGCTTATTATTGTAGGGTTTTATTATAGTTATTTGACGGGTTTTGTGCAATTTCGAATGCTTCCTTATGTGTTTGACATTTTGACAGAAAAGCAAGAAAAACATGAAAAACACCATATTACTCCTTTTCAGGCTTTGATGATTTCAACAGCTTCAAGAGTTGGTATAGGAAATATTGCAGGTATTGCAGTAGCGGTTGTTTTGGGCGGACCTGGTGCTTTGTTTTGGATGTGGGCTATGGCATTTTTTGGCGGCGCTTCGGCTTTTGCAGAAAGCACTTTAGCACAAGTTTATAAAAGTCGTGATGGAAAAAGTTTTAAAGGTGGCCCTGCTTATTATATTAGTAAAGCTTTAAATTTAAAATGGCTTGGTGCTATATTTGCGGTGATTTTAATCATTACTTATGCTTATGGATTTAATGGACTTCAAAGTCAAACTATGACTTCAGCATTTGAGTTTTATTATAAAGGTATGGTTGATGCTAGCGAAGTAAGTTTTTCGCAAAGTTGGTGGCCTATTGTAATAGGGGCTATTTTGGCTATTTTTGCTGCTTATATGTTTTTTGGTGATCATACTAAAATAGGTAAAGTAAGCTCGGTCATCGTTCCTATTATGGCGATGATTTATGTTGGTTTATCTATTATAGCGATGTTTATGAATTTTGATAAAATTCCTGAAGTGTTTTCTATGATTTTTAAAAGCGCTTTTGATTTTGAAGCTATTTTTGGTGGATTTGCAGGTTCTGCTTTGGTTATAGGTATAAAAAGAGGATTGTTTTCTAATGAAGCAGGTATGGGTTCAGCACCAAATGCAGCAGCTTCTGCTCTTACAACTCACCCTGCAAAACAAGGGGTTATTCAAGCATTTTCTGTATTAATTGATGTGATTATTTGTACAAGTTCAGGATTTTTAGTGTTATTTTCACTTGCTTATGCTAATAATATTGGTGTAGACGGTAAGCCTATTTTAACAGCACTACCTTTAGTACAAGAATCCATGAAAGAATATTATGGAAATCTAGGTGTACATTTTACTACTGTTAGTATAGTTTTATTTGCTATTACTTCTTTGATAGGAAATTACTATTATGCTCAAGCAAATATTAAATACCTTACTCAAAATCCTATTATTATTAATCTTTTTAAAGCAAGTGCCGTGCTTATGATTTTTATTGGTGCAAATATGGATTTAAAATTTGCATGGGATTTAGCTGATACTACTATGGCGTTTATGGCTACGATTAATATCATTTCTATTTTATTGCTTGGTGGTATAGTGAAAAAGGTATTAAAAGATTTTAGCGAGCAAAAAAGACAAGGTAGAGATCCAGTGTTTAGCGCTTCAAAGCTTGGTATTAAAAACGCAGAGTGTTGGGACTAATGATAGATTATATTATTATTGCTTTGTTTATAGCTTTTATGGTTTTTCTTGTGTTTGGCTTTAACCGCCAAATGCAAGAAAAAGCTAAACAAAGAGAAGAAAAATTAAAAACAAAGAAAGATTTTAAAAAAAATAGGTAAAATACACTAAAAAATTTTTAAAAAAGAGTGTAAAATGAAATTGTTAATAGAAATAGGCACAGAAGAACTTCCTGCTATTCCTTTATTAAAAGAACTTCCAAATATTACTAAAAAATGGGAAAAGATTTTACAAGAGTATCATTTAGAATCTGAATTTAAATTTTTCTATACTCCTAGAAGATTGGTTTTTATCCATGAAAATTTTAAAGAAAAACAAGATGATTCTTTTGTGGAATTTATAGGTGCACCTAAGGCGATAGCTTATAAAGATGGAAAGCTTACTCAAGCAGGATTTAGCTTTTTAGAAAAAAGTGGTTTAAAAGAAGAAGAGCTTGAATTTAAAGAAATTAAGGGTAAAGAAGTATTGTATTGTCAAAAACAAGTACAAGGCTTGCAAAGCAAAGCAGTTTTAGCTCAAATGATCGAGGCTTTTTTAAAAAGCTTGAGTTTTGGTAAAACTATGAGATGGGGTGATGGTAGCTTTGAATTTATTAGAGCTATCCGCTCGCTTTGCTGTATTTTAAATGATGAATTGATTGAGTTTGAAAGTTATGGCGTTAAAAGCGCAAAAAGTACTTTTGTTCATAGAAGTGTTAGTTATGATTTAATACCTTTTTCAAATATTGATGAGTATCTTAAAACTCTAGAGCAAAATTATATTATTTTAGATCAAGAACAAAGAAAAAAACTTATTATTGAGCAGTTAAAAATACTCGAAAAAGAAAATGATATTACTATTGCAAAAGATGATGAGCTTTTAGCCGAAGTTGTAGCTATCACAGAGTATCCAAAAGCATTATTAGGGTATTTTGAGAAAGAGTATTTAGAAATCCCAAGCGAAGTGATAATTACTTCTATGAGAGAAAATCAACGCTATTTTGCAGTATTTAAAAACAACACTTTAAGCAATCATTTTATTGTAGTTTCTAATGCGGTTTGTGAGGATTATTCTAAAATCATTAATGGAAATGAAAGAGTTTTAAGGGCAAGATTAAGTGATGCGATGTTTTTTTGGAAAAATGACTTAGCACAGGGCTTAAATAATGATAAAATAAGCCAAATGGTATATCTTGAAGGACTTGGAACCTTAAAAGATAAAATCATTAGAGAGCAAAAAATCGCTACTAAGCTTTGTGAAGTTTTTGCTAATACTCAAAAAGATGAAATCTTAAAAGCCATAGAATACTCAAAAGCTGATCTAAGCACTCAAATGGTGTATGAATTTACTGATCTTCAAGGTATTATGGGATCTTATTATGCTAAAGCTATGGGTATGAGTGATGAGCTTGCTTTAGCGATTAAAGAACAATATCTTCCAAATGGCGATAATTCAGCTATGCCAAGTAATGAATTTAGTTCTATTGTAGCTTTAGCTTATAAATTTGATACACTCTTGGGGCTTTTTTCAATGGGGAAAATACCAAGTGGTACAAAAGATCCTTATGCTTTAAGAAGAGCAGCAAATGGTGTTTTAAAAATTATTCTAGCTTTAAATAAAAATTTTGATCTTAAGATATTTTTAGACACAATAGCTAGTGAGTATAAAAGCTTTGATTTGAAAATTTTACTAGACTTTATCTTAGAGCGTTTATATACTTTTTATGAAGTAAATGCTTCTTTTGTTAAAGCTGTGCTTAGCTCTAAAACTTATGATGTTATTTATATTGATTCTTGTATTAAAGCTTTAATACAAAGTGCAAATAAGGCAGATTTTGGTCAAAATTTTGCTACTTTTAAGCGTTTGGCAAATATTGCAATATTAAGCGAAGTTCAAATTAATGAAAATTTGTTTAACACTCAAGAGGAAAAAGATTTATACCAAGCTTTTATGCAGTGTAAAACAAAAGAAAATAACACCCAAGAGCTTTTAGAAAGCCTTTTTGCACTAAAACCACAAATTGATGCTTTTTTTGATAAAGTAATGATTAATGACAAAGATGAAAATATTAAAAACAATCGTCAAGCTTTAGTATGTGCAATTTATCGTGAGTTTTTAAAAATAGCTGATATTAAAGAGCTTAGTATATGAGAAAAATTCTTTTTTTACTTTGTTTTTTGGTATTTGCATTAGAAGCTAGAGAGATTGAGCTTGTAAAAGGGCAAGTAGTTTTTTTAGAATTTGATAAAAATAATTTTTTACAAATTAGCTCAAATTCTAAAAAACTTCCTTTTTTTGAGTATAAAAATAAAGTCATTGTTAGTATAGCCATACCTTATAAAAATCCTAAAGATAGAAAATTAATAGCTGAATTTAAAGATAATTCCAAAGAAGAAATTAACATAAAATTTAGCGAAGGAAACTATAAAAAAGAATTTTTAAAAGTTAGTGCTTCTAAGGTTAATCCACCTAAAGAAACACTTGATCGCATTAGCAAAGAATATCAAGAAGCTATTAAGGTTTATAATACTTATACTAATATGGCTTTATTTGAAGGCAATTTTACATACCCTTTAGAAAGTAAAATTACAAGTGCTTTTGGAAAAGCAAGATTGTTTAATGATACTCTTAAAAGTTATCATAGCGGAACTGATTTTAGAGCAGCAAGTGGGACAAAAATTTATGCTAGCAATGATGGTATTGTAAGGATTGCTTCAAATCGTTATTATGCAGGAAATTCAGTGGTAATTGATCATGGATATGGGATTTATTCTCAGTATTATCATCTATCAAAACTTAATGTAAAAGTAGGACAAAAGGTAAAAAAAGGTGAGCTTATAGGTTTGAGTGGAGCTAGCGGTAGGGTTACAGGGCCACATTTGCATTTTGGAATTTTAGTTAATGGTGTGCAAGTTGATCCACTTGATTTTATAGCCAAATTTAATGCTTTATAATGATAGTTTTTAGCGAGTTTTTTCAAAATTGGATTGATAAATATTACTCCCAAGCTGTGAGTGTTGGTAAAAATGGAGATTTTTATACCGCAGTTAGCGTGGGAAATCTGTTTGGAACACTCTTAGCTAATCATTTTTTAAAACTTATAGATGATAAAAAGCTAATTTTACCGGTTGAAGTTGTAGAAATAGGGGCAAATGAAGGGCATTTAATGCTTGATTTTATACAAGCTCTATACACTCTTAGGGCCGATATTTTAGAGCAGATTGAGTGTTTTATCATAGAGCCACATGAAAAATTAAAATGTGTTCAAAAAAAACTTTTTGATGAGTATGATTTGGATGTAAAAATTTATAATTCTTTAGAAGAATGTCATTTTAAAAACGCCTTTTTTTACGCTAATGAATTATTTGATTGTTTTGCGTGTGAGCTTATAAAAGATGGAACAATGGCATATGTTGATGATGATTTAAACATTATTTTTAAAGCTATGAATGAAGATCTTTTAAAAGAATGTGAAAAATATTCTATCACTAATAGCGAGCTTTGTATTTCTTATAAACCCTTTTTATCCAAATTAAAACAAACCTGTGAAAAACTAACTTTTGCGTGTTTTGATTATGCAAAAAAAGAAGAAAAAATTAGTATTAGAATGTATAAAAATCACCAAGTGTATAATCTTTTTGAAGAAAACTTAAAAGATTTTTTTGCTAAAAGCGATATTACATATAATGTAAATTTTGATCATTTTTTACAAGTTTTAAAAGAAGAGGGCTTTGAGGTTTTAGAATATAAAAATCAAAATCAAGCCTTAATTGATTTTGGCTTAGAAGAAATTATCGAGCAAGTTAAAAATATTAACCTCCAAATTTATAAAAACTTTATCAACCAAAGTAAAAATTTGATGTTTAACTTTGGCGATAAGTTTAAGTTTTTAGAATTTAAGCTTTAAAATCACTGCTTGTAATATCAAGCCCAAAGCCTTTTAAGCCTATAAATTCTTTATCGGTATTTTGACTTAGAAGTTTGATTTTTGAAATTTTTAAATACCTTAAAATTTGCGCTCCTATGCCATAATTTTTAAATTGTATGTTTTCTTGTTTTTCATTTTTCATGAAAATGATTACACCACCTTTTTGACTTAAAAATTCAATCTGTTTTAATAATTCATTAAATTTATTAGAAGTTAGAAGCTCAAAGTCGCTTCCACTAAGATAAAATTTAACATTCTCACATTCTTTCAAAGTGCCAAAGCTAAAAGCTATGTGTTCATTTTCATTGTGATCTTTAAAAGTCATTTTTTTAGCTTTAAAACCTGCTAAAATACTTTCTTCTTCTTTAATTAAAGAAATCAAACTTTCATTTTTTAAACGATACTCGATTAAATCTGAAATAGTAATCATATTAATATCATGTTTTTTGCAAAACTCAAGCAAATCGCTTCTTCTAGCCATATCTCCATTATCTTTAACAATTTCACATATTACGCATGCTTCTTTTAATCCTGCCAAACGACATAAATCCACTGTTCCTTCTGTATGGCCCGTTCTTTCTAAAACTCCACCTTTTTTTGCTATCAAAGGATTAATATGTCCAGGACGCACAAAATCACTCGCCTTTGCATTATCATCAGCAAAAATTTGTATAGTCATATCTCTTTCGTAGGCACTTACTCCTGTTGTTGCATTTTTTGCATCGACAGTGATAGTAAAAGCTGTTTCGTGATTTGATGTGTTTTTAGGTACCATTAAAGGTAGTTCAAATTTTTTAGCTAAGTTCTCACTTAATGCTACACATACCACACCTCTTGCGTGAGTGATGGTAAAATTTACTTTTTCTTGTGAGCTAAATTGTGCAGGGAAAATCAAATCCCCTTCATTTTCCCTATCTTCTGCATCCACCATTACCAACATCTTACCATCTTGAAGTTCTTTTATAGCTTGTTCTATACTTATATATCCCATAAAATCATTCCTTGAAAATATTTTAAAAATATTATAGCATTTTTCTTGACATTGTATAAAAAATAATATATAATATCACTTTTAATTTAAATAAAAAATTTCTATTGGGGTATCGCCAAGCGGTAAGGCAACAGGTTTTGGTCCTGTCATTCAGGGGTTCGAATCCCTTTACCCCATCCACTTCATATGATGCCGCGAAGTAGAGCAGTGGTTAGCTCGTCGGGCTCATAACCCGAAGGTCGGGAGTTCAAATCTCCCCTTCGCAACCATTATATAAAAATAATTTATAATCTATTTCAACAGATGTTTTTTAGCAATATTGAAATCAAATTAATTTAAAATTTCTAAAATTATTGAAATTTTAAAAATACAATACAAAGAATAAAATAGATAAAATATATTTAACAAGAATAAATGGCGAGTTTAATAGGCGTATGATTTATTAATTAATATTGCACATGCTTTGTATTTTATTGTAAAAATGTAAAAAAATGATATTTTTTGCTAAATAGGTAATGTATTAAAATTTTTAGAGTGCAAGAAAAAACAATATTGATTTAAAGTCTAACAAATAAAAATATTTCTTAATTGATGAAGTGCAAATGAGGAGACTTTATATTTTAAAGCTGGATATAACAAGATAGTATTATAAGCTGCTAACTACTTAATCATTTCTTGATTAAATTCTTTAAGATCTATAAATAATAAATCTTTATAATGATTAGCAAATGCTTCTTTTAAGGTTTTATTAAATATTTCATTATGAATATTCATTCTAAGATTCTTTAGATAAGTATAATAATGAGTAGTATTAAGTTCTTTAAATAAAACATTCATAGTTTTTTAAATTCACAGCCATTATCTGTGAGTATACTAAATTCTTTTATGAGTATTATTAGTTTTTAAGATAATAACAAAACTTTTAAGATATGCTAGTATATCTTGTCTTTTTAGGAGATAAAGCTACAGTATAATCAATTCTTGTAACTAAATCTATCATAGTAAGTATATATTTTATTTTATTATCGACATATTTTATAGTATCTATTGCCCAAGTATTCATAGGAGTTGTTTTAAGATTTTTTTAGTTATCTATTTTTAACTCTCTCTTGTAGCTTTTATTTTGGCCTAGATAATTAATTCTTGTAAGTGTTATTCTCATTTTATCTTTAGAGATGATTCTTCCTATGGTGGAAACACTAGGAGGTAGGCTTTAAAAAATAATACAATCTTTCTTTATCTAAATTTATATAAATATGCCTAAGTCTTTTAATATTTAAAGTAATTTCCAAATCAAAAGAACTTCTTATATTTTTTACTTTAGTGTATTTTGTATTTAGGGTATTTAAATTATCATTATTTTTGTGATAAATTTCTTGTTTTCTAAAAAGTATCTTTTTATCTATATTAAAAGCTTCTAAAGTAGCTTTTAAATTTTTATTTTTTGTTCTATTATTTTATGTTTTATTTCAAAAATATAACTATATTCTCTTAATTTAGCAAATCCTTTTATACATCTAAATAAATAATCTGTTTGGATAAATATTCCTTAGTTAGTTTTATTAATCAAATATTTCTTGATTGGTAAATAAAAGATAGTAGTTTTATTAACTAAGAAAGTGCCAAATGTGTTCGAACTTGTGTGATAATATTTTATCTTGATGTTTTTAATCTTCACATTGAAGCAATACAAAATAAGTATAAGAAATTAATTTTAAAATATTTTGTATAATTATTCTAAGGTTGATTAACCATATTGTAGCAATTATTATATTATTGTAATAATAATCAAGATTTATTTAATGATTACTCTTTCTTTTTTATGAGTCATTAAATGATATAAGAATAAATTATACTCTTGTTTTCTAAGTTGATAACATGAAATAAAATTTATTTTATACTCTTCTTGAATATTAAAGATAATAAACATCTAACCACTGCAATAATCTTTAAAAAATATTGATTAAGTTTGATGTTGAAATAATGTATGCCGTACTGCCTTCTATATAGTATGAACTACAAGTAAAATTCTTTCTTTTTTAAAAAATATAATCTTCTTCATTGCTTGATTGATATAACTAAGCCATATTTATATGTAAATCACTGATTTGGTCTTGTTAAAACCAACTACAATGAAGCTTAAAATAAATATAGCAGTTTTGATTTTTAAACATTTGAAGAAATGGAATAAAAATCCTGAAAAAATTATCAATTATTTTAAAATAATTATAGATAAACATGACAATGAGATAAATATATAGTATTAATTTTAAAATCCAATTTTATACAAATCCAACATAATAAAGATTTTCATCACTTAGTTATTTTAAACAAACAATTGCGTTAAAAAATGAAATCATAAATAATGCTATGAAAAATATATCAAACTTATAGGATAAAATTTTTAAGTAAAAAACTATAAATGGAGTGCGGTTGTAAATATCAAAGAAACTACACCAATGAATGATTTAGAAAATCTTTTTTAAACACTTTTAAAAATACGGCTTTTAATGCCATTAAATAGCAATCACCGTGATGAAGAAGAGAAGAAGCAAGATAAGGTTTTCAAAAGAAGCACCTTTTCTTCTCTAAATAAAATGCACCTTATAGGTGCCATATGTTTTGTGCTAAAATGGGTGCGGGGGCTGTCTGAGTGCGTAGCACGGAGCACGGACAAAGTCTGCCGCTTAATATTAAGATTAAACAGATATATCTAAAAGCTGATCTTTTTTATTGTCTGCTTTATCTGTATTTGTAGAATTACTTTGTTCTTCTTTTTTAGCTTCAGCTTCTACTTTTTTTGTATTATCATTCTCAGCTTTTTTTTCTTGTTCAAATTTAGCTTCTTCAAGTTTTAATAGTGGTTTTGCTGTATAACGCAAGCTTGTATCAATAACTTGATTACAACATTGAGAATATACTAATCCCATCATTATCCTTTAGTGATTTATACAAATACCTAATTTAGCACAAGCTTGATGCTGATAAATAGGCTGATGTATTGTCTGGCAATTATGAAAATTTTCACAAGTTATACTTCTATCTTGTTGTTGTGAATTATTAAAATTTTTCTTGCTATGATAACTATGATTTAAAGCTAAAGCAACGCTAGATAATGAAGCAATAACTGCTAAACCTAAGATAATTTTTTTCATTATTTTTGAGCCTTTTTATGATTATTTTTGATATATGAATAATTATAAAAATCAAAAAATTAATTTAATATTAAATAAGAGAAAAAAACAAAATTTGCTTAAATATTGAAAAAAATTACTCAACTTTTTTTGTTTTTTCTCTCGCGTATGCGTATGTATTTTTTTATATATTTTTTAAAAAAAGAAAGGCTGTCTGAGTGCGTAGCTGTAAGGGGTATTTTAAAAAGAATATGTAACTATCTATAGCTTTAAGGTTTGGAGGATAGTTACATAGAAAACTTAAATAATTTTATATAATTACATAAATATTTTATAGGAGTGTATAATGAATAAGATTGACACTATCGCAAATTTTTTAAATAAAAAATCTAAAAAATGTTTAGCTATAAATGGGTCTTGGGGTATAGGTAAAACTTATTTATGGAAAGAAGTTGAAAATAAACTTTCTAAAGATAAAAAAGTTGTTTATATAGATCTTTTTGGCAAAGAAAGTTATAAGCAAATATTAGAAGAAATAGTTGTAAGCCTACATGGAGATTATAATAAAATTACCAAAACAACTTTTAAAGGTTTAGAAGGTTTGGTTAAAAGTATAAGTGGCGGCTTAATAGATATAGATAGTGATGCTATTTTTTCCTTTTTAAAAAAGGAAGACTTTTATAATATTATTGTGTGTTTTGATAACATAGAAAGAAAATCTGACAATCTTTCTTTGAAAGAAATTTTAGGACTTGTAAATTTACTTAAAGAAGAAAAAGAATGTAATGTTGTTGTGATTTTTCATGAGGAAGAATTAAAAGAACAAGATGACAATTTGACTGAAAATAATAAAGAAAAACAGACTAAACAATACAATAGTAAAAACTGGTATCAAATATACAAAGAAAAAGTTATTGATATTGTGAAATAACGATAAAAGACAATGATGAAGTAGCAAAAGCAATCATAAAAGATAGAATAAATAAATATACTAAAATTACAGATGAGATAAGAAATATTATTGAAAATATTATTTTCGAAAGATATAAAGAACAATGCAATGGAAATCTAAGATTATTATATCATGTGTTAGAACATATAGATTATTTTAACAAGCAATGTTTTTTATTATTTTGCAAGTATGACAATAAAAAAACATTTTCAGATGCTCTAAAATTAAATTATATCTCATTAATATTTCAAATTAAAAAATACCTTTCTATTACAATAGAAAAAAATGACTTTTCCTCAAACTACCATCTTTATGAACAATACCTAAAAAATATGTTTTATTTAAATAAAGAAGAAAAATACCAACTAAGACGCGATTTTTATCAAACTTTAAAAATTGATCTTTATTACAAACTTCAAAACTGCAAGATAGAATATTTGGTAGGTAATTTAAGTGATGAACAATTTGTAAAAGATATTGAAAATTCACTCCTAAAAATAGACTTTTATTCAGAAAATAGAATGACACACTTTCCTTATGGTTTTTATCAAATTTTACTTTTAACCTACACACAAATTACAAATAAAAAATTAAGCGACATAGAAGAAAAAATCAATCAGCATTATATAGAAGCTCTTATTATAGAAGAATTTAAGTTTGATCTTAATCATGATTATAGGTCTGACATAGCACTTTTAAAATTATTAGAAAATGAAAAATGGAAAGATTATTATGAAGATACCAAAGAAAAATACAAAACAAGCAAGTATGAAAATATTAATGATTTTATCAATAGCTATGAAAATATAGAAAGTAGTTTTTATCCTGAAGCGATCAAACAGTATAATTTTTTTTAAAAAAGAAGAATTAATACAGCTATTTAAAAATAATAACAATTTTTGTAAGAAATTTTTTAATCATTTTTCTATGAATATGGTTGCAAGTCATAAATTTGACGATGATTTAAATAATAATTTATTCCAAGCTTATTTAGATTTTTTAAATTTAGATGAAAATAAAATAAAAAAAGTATTGTTTTAGAATATATAAATTCACAAAATAGCGTATTAAGAAAGTTACTAATAGAATAATTGTGTTAAAGATATTCAATAAAATACTATTAAATTTACAAAAATTAAAAAGTTCTTATGTGTTTATAATTTACAAACATTATAAAATTAAACTACTTATCTCTTTTTAATTTATCAATAAAATCACTCCATCATCGCATTAACTCTCTTTTCTATCATCAAGTCTTATATACCGCTTTTACTTTATTTCTTTCCCTATGATCTAAACATAGTTCTATAACTTCACTATCTTGTTTATGAATATTTTTATACTCATAAAGAAAAGTTGAAGCAGTAGCTCTAAAACCATGATATAGTATTTCATCACCAAAACCTAATCTTTTAATGGCTTGATTTAATGTGTTTTTACTCATTTTTTAGATTTACTTATATCATTTGAAAAAAACATATTTTGAATCTGAGTAAGAAAAATTTTTAACATATAAAAGCAAGCCTAAAACACTCTGACTTAGCGGAATAATAAAATCCTCTCTTGCTTTAACTTTATTAATTTTTTTCTCAAAATCTACTTCTTTTTATTCTAAATTTCTAATATTAGCACTTCTTAAAAAATAAATATGGACTAATTTGCAAAGAAATTTTTGTAAAAATACTTATTAATCGTAAGTAATAATTCTTTAAATCTTGCTTCATCTGTGAAGTTTTATAACTTTGAACTTTATTAGTACCATAAAGTGCTTTTTTATATTTTGATTTTTAGTATTTTCTTTTTGAATATGTTCTTTTGGATTAATGCCTTATGATAGCATGTCGTTATAATCATTTACAATCTCTCTCGCTCGTGTTAATATGGTTATAGGATATTTTCCTATTTTAAAAGAATACCCTTTTTATTAAGTTTATATCTAAAATAAAAATTCTTATCAATATTTCCATGAAAAACCCTAGCTTCAATATATAAATTTTTAGTACAAGCACTTTGATATAAGTTTTTTATCAACAGTTAAATTTTTAAGTTGCCTATCATTTACAATAATCACTGATTTTCCTTTAAAGTGTGTACAAAAAAATATTTTTTTTAATTTGTCAAAAGATTTTAATTGTAGTAATAATTCGTGATAGAGAAGTAATGGTGGATTTAGAAAGCGTCTAAGTATCCATACTTTAGAAATTAAATATCTAAATAACATATACTTTTGAAAATTCAATAATTTGTATA
>NZ_JAKMRK010000009.1:0-83732 GCF_025772045.1 Campylobacter sp. IFREMER_LSEM_CL1890
AAATATTTTAAGATAAAAAATATCTTAAATACTGCAAATACAACAATATTAATACTTTTAATAAAAAAATTACTGTAAAAATTTAATCTTATTTTCTAAAACACTTTTTGGAGTAAGTCCGATGAATTTTTCATTTATCTTGCCTTTTTCATCATAAAAAACTATCACAGGCACACCATAAATTCCACCCGCAGCCTTAGACAAAAATGAGCTTGCTTTAGCTTCATATAAAAGTGGCAAATCTAACTTTTTTTCCAAAAGAATTTTTTGAGCTTCTTCTTTTGACTTAGCTCCATTTAACACTGCTAAAATAGGAAAATTTCTTTCTCTATAAAGTTCATTTAGCATCGGAATTTGTGCATTACACGCACCACAATCTTGCGTGAAAAAAAATAAAGCATAAGCTTGATTTGCATTTTGTGTTTTTAAGGTTTTTTCAAAACCATCGTATTTAAAAGTATAGTTTTGACTTGAATTTAAGGTTTGAAATTCATTATTTGAGCATGCACTAAAGAAAAAAACACTTATTAAAGCCAAGAAGCAATAGAAGCTTTTAGTTGTGACCATGGTTTTTCTCCTATAATTTTATCTTGCACAACTCCATCTTTAATGACAAAAGTTGTTGGTACTGCAAAAATGTTAAATCTTTGCCATGATATATCTAAATCATCTTGCAAAAATATAATATTTTTATAATCATATTTTGTAGCAAATTCTTCAAAATCTTTCCCCTTATCCACAGAATCAAGTGCTAAAATAGTGATTTTTTTAGGGTATTCGTTAGCTAGTTTTTCCAAGAGTGGTAAGTCTTTTAAACAAGATGCACAACCTTGCTCTACAAAGGTTAAAACAATGAGATTATCAAAATCAGCTAGTTTGATTTTCTCACCTTCTAAATTTTTAGCTGCGATTTCTGGTGCTTTTAAGCCTACTTTGCCGCCATTTTTATTGTTGTTTTCAAAACACGCACTTAAAAAAACTAAACATAAACAAGCTAAAATTATACTTTTAATTTTCACTTTTCATCACTCCATGGCTTAAAATGATAGTTCTATCAGCAAAGGTGGCTAAGTCTGGATTGTGAGTGATTAAAACTATGGTTTTGCCATCTTGTTTTAATTTACAAAAAAGTTCTAAAATGTTTTTTTCATTTGCCTCATCTAAATTTCCAGTTGGCTCATCTGCTAATAAAATTTCAGGATCATTCACTAAAGCTCTTGCTATACATAGCCTTTGTTGCTCCCCGCCACTTAATTGGCTAGGTAAATGCGTAAGTCTGTGTGAAAGCCCTACTTTTTCTAGTGCCATTATAGCGTCTTTTTGTTCTATACTTGAGTGATAAAACTGAGCTAGCATAACATTTTCCAAGGCGTTTAAATAAGGTATTAAATGAAATTGTTGAAAAATCAAACCTATTTTTTCTCTTCTAATTACGCTTTTTTCTTCTTCACTTAAATTTCCAACTTCTTTATCATCTAAAAAATACTCCCCACTACTTTGAGTATCCATTAAAGAAAGTATATTTAAAAGTGTTGATTTACCTGAACCTGATGGGCCCATAATGGCTAGCCATTCGCCTTGCTTTACTTCTAGGTTGATATTTTGCAAAGCTTTAACTTCATTAAAATTACGATTTAAATTTGAAATTTTTATAATATTTTTCATCACTCACCCTTTAAATTTTCACAAACATTGATTTTTAAAGCTTTTTTTAGCGGTAAGATACTTGCAAAAAATGCAAATACTAAAGAAACAAGCACTGCAAAAAACACCGAAAGCAATCTAAAATCTATACTTGCATTAAAAATCAAATACCCAAAAATATTTGCTAAAAAATATCCGCAAAAAGCGCCGAGCAAACTCGCACTCAAGCTTAAAATAAACACTTCAGCTCCAAAAAGTTTAATAACTTCTTTATACTTAGCTCCTAGTGCAAGGTGCAAGGCTATTTCTTTTTTTCTTGAAAAAATCACTGCACTAAGAGTGGTATTTACGCTCAAAGAACTAATGAGCAAAATAGTTAAACTAATCAAAGCCATCAAAGCCTTGATCTTTTCTAAAATCACACCTTCACTAATGGATACTGAAGCTATGACTTTGGCTTCTACATTAGCCTTGCTAAGTTCTTTTGCTTTTTGATCTAAGCTTTCATAATCACCTAGTAAAATAGCTTGAGCATAATTTATCACTTCTTTAGCTGCTAACTCTTGAGCTTTTTTTAAAGAAATGATTAAAACCCCATCTTGCTCATCATTGCTTCTTAAAATAGCTTTGATTTTTACTTTGACTATTTTAGATATACTTGGGTTATAAATTTGCAATTCTTGTCCTATTTTAAGCTCTAATTGTTTAGCTAAATCAGCCCCCACAAAGGCACTATCTTCACTAAAATCACTCAAAGAAAAGCTTCCTTTTAAAACCTCCATAAAAGGCTTGGTAAGCTTTAAATTTGCAAAATCAACCCCAACAACTACCGCACTTGAACTTTCAAGATTATAAAAACCATATAAAAATGGGGTTAAAGCTTTTGCTTTCAAGTTTTCTTTGGCTTGATTAAATTCATCCATGCTTAAAAACTCATCATCTTTTGGCGTGATGATAAAATTAGCTCCATAAGCTTTTAATTCTTTGGACAATTTTGTGTCAATATCAAAATAAATATTAAAAAACGAAGCACTTACCATAGCACCCATAAACACAGCTATAAAAATAATACAAACTCTTTTATAAGAAAAAATAAGAGATTTAAAAACCTCTTGCATAAAAAAATTATTTCCCATATAAAACCTCTGAAGTAGAAAGTTTAGAAATTCCTTTGATAGAAAACAAGCATCCTAAAAATACTATAAGCACTGCAAAAAATAAACAAATTGGTAGGATAATCCAGGAAATTTCAATGGTATGTTCAAATATACTCAAGGCGATAATCTCTGACATACCTATACCAAAAGCAAAGCCCAAAACAGCCCCAACTAAAGCTACCACAACCCCTTCTAACGCAAAAATCATATAAATTTGCAAAGTGCTAGCACCTAAAGCTTTTAAAAGCCCTATTTCACTTTTTCTTCTAAAAATATCCGCACTCATTAAAGATGATATGGCTATGGAAGCTACGATTAAGCATATAATGCTAACTACTGCCATTAAAGATTGAATTTTAGATACTATCAAACTTTCTGCATCTGAAATCGCACTCACTACTTTTGTGCTTGCACCTTTAAAATCTTCTGCAATTTGATAGGCAATAGAACTTACATAAGCAGTGCAATACCACTGATCATACTCAAGCTGATCAAGACTATCTACATCGCGTCTTGCTTTTTGCGCTAAATCATTTTCAGGTATAGTCAAAGCTGAAACTTCTGCTTTTGAGAATAAACCTTCTTTTTTAGAAAGCTTTTGTGCCAAAAGCAAAGAAGTGATGATTTTATTTGAAAAAGCTTGAGTTAAATCCATAATACCAACAATTTTTACTTTAAAAATTTGATCATTTTGCACAAGGGTGATTTCATCATCTATTTTTAAATCGTACTTTTGTGCTAAATCTATTCCTAGCATTATCTCATCTAAACTATCATCTTTTGGGTAATTTCCTTTGATTTGACTATATTTGTACAATTCTTTAATACCTGCATAAAAATCATCATCATCTTGAATCTTTATAGCCTTATCAAAATAAGTTCCCACTAAAGAGATATTTTCATAATTTGCATTTGGAGTTTGAATTTTTACCTGAGTATCTAAAAATGGCGCAAAGGCATTGATATTATTTCTCCAAAAAATTTCTTTTATAGTATGGAGCTTGTTTTCTTCTAAAAAATTTTGATTTTTCAAAGGCTCATAAATTTTATTACCCACTTCTACACTCAAACTTGCACCTTTAGGTAAAACTAAAATGTTTGATCCATAACTTCTTAATTCTTTTGTAATTTCATTACCTATACCCAAAGTAAGATTTAACATAGTAGCCATAAGTAAAGTAGCTAAAAAAATCGTTAGTAAGGCTAGAGATTTTTGGATTTTATTTTGAAAAATAGAGTTTTTTACAATCTTAACTTGCATAGTCATTTCCTAATAAATTATGAATTCTATATTTTGAAGATTTATTCATATCGATGTATTTTAAAGGATCGTTTTTAAACTCTTCATAATTTTTTTCATTAGCAAAAAAATATGTTCTTCCTTTATAAACATAAGATCTTGGTGCTTTTAAGTTAATAAGCTCGGTATGATCAATAGGATCATAAACTTTCTTTTCTACTACTTGAGTGAAAAAATTTACCCCATCTAAAATTTCTGAAAAAGGTATGATAACTTTACCATTTTCAAATTTATATTTCATAGGGATAGGATTACACCCACCTGCCTTACCTACACTTGGTAAGAAAATTCTAACATTACATGAAATACAAATTAACTCTCCACCTTTTTTAACATACCCCATATCTCCACATATACTACAAGCATCAAAAACTGCTACTGGAGAGTCTTTATCTTCTCTTTTGTTAATCAAGAAAAATCTTACCACTTTACCCTCATCGCTAATATAAGCAAAGCGATGTAAGTTATTATCTCTTAATATTGCCACATCAAAAACAAATTCATTATTTTCATTTGGCTCTACATAGGTTGGCTCGTCTATGGTGATTGGTCTTGAAGCATGCAAGTCATAAAAGAGAAAAATACAAAGACTTAAAATCATAGCACTAAAAATACTTGCACTAAAATTAGTTATAGTTGAATTTTTTGCTTGATTTTTTCTAAATTCTATATCAAAATCTTTTTTCTTGCTGTTTTCACTCACTCTTTGCTTTAGAACTAAAACTATACAAATTCCTAGCAATAAAAACCATATATATGTATAAAATTTAGCATAATATACACTTTTTGCCACATAGCTTAAATATAAACTTTCTGTTTCTATCACACCTTCTCTCATAAGGTGCAATAAAATTTGTGCTAAAGCTTCATTTAGATAAAAAATCACGATAATGAGTAAAAATAAATTTAAAAATTTAAATTTAAATTCCCTTAGCCATCTTGTAAAAAGATAAACCCCAAAACACATCACAAAAGCAAACAAAATAAGTCCAAAAGAACTAATCGCTAAAGAATCTAAAAAATTAGTGCTTAATATAGGAAAGTCGATAGAAATATGTAAATATTTTATACCAAAAGCAAAAGATAATAAAAAAAGCAATATTACTTGAATTTTTTCTTTTAAAAAATTATTTTTTATAAAAGAAAAAATGATAACACTTAAAAGCAATAAAACAAATAAAACATCATTAGAAAAATACAACAAATCATAACTTAGTGTTTTAGCGCTAATAAAAAAAGCAAAATAAGAAAAAACAAAACCCACAAAAGCAAGTTTAAACACTAAAGAATTTTTTAGATTATAAAAAAATAAAGCACTTAAAAGTGTGTAAGAAAAAAATACTCCAAAAAAATGTACAAAATAAATCGACATAGGCTCTTCTTTGATAGAATTTATTTATAAAATCAATAATTTTATAAATAAACCCTAGCAAAAAGCTAGGGAAAAAATCACTTAGGTTTTCCTGTGTATTTAAAGTTGTATTTAACTGAAAATGGCTCAAACCATTTACCAACACCCGTTTCTTTATCAACATGGCGTCCAAAACCTTGTTTTTCTGGGCTTTCTATTAAAAATACTAACTCGTAATTTCCAATACCTGTATCCATTTTTAAATTTGCACCATAGTGAGGGCCATCATCTGCTACCATAGGCATAAGAGTTCCTGTTTTTACTTTACCATTGTCAAGATTAGTTAGCTTATAAGCTATAGTTAAATAAGGAATCCAAAAACCTTCTGGAAAGCCGTTTTTATTGCCCTTTAATGCATGAATATCTGCTTCAAGGTGAATATCTGCTAAACTTGCTGCAAGATCAATCCCTCTTGGCTCCATTTCGATTGGCTGTAAATAAACTGCTGCTATTTCCATACCATTTAATTCATAAGGATCGCCAATTGGCACCTCTGCTGCAAAAACTGAACTAGCTAAAATACTAGCTGCTGCACCTAAACTTAATAAAGTTTTTTTCATATTTTTTCCCTTTTATTTGAAATTTGCTTTGTTATAAAAATACCCATAATGAGTAAGATTAAAACCATAAACTGAGGTATAATGCTCTCATAGTAAGGATAAATTCCAAGCCATAAAATTCCTTCAAAATCAAAAGGAAGTAAGCTTGGTGTAATAACCTTGGCTTCTATGAGCTCACCAATGCCTTTGCCTGTAAAGACAAAGACCATATAAAAAATAATGTATGAAGTTATATAGAAAAATTGTTTTACTGGTATTTTTAAAGCACCAGCTTTTAATAAATAATAAAGTATTATAAGTATAATTAATCCACTAGCTAATCCTATAAATATAAAACTATAATCTGTGCTTGTTTTTGCATCAAATAATAAAGCTTGATAAAAAAGAATAGTTTCAGCACCTTCTCTGTATACAGCTAAAAACACACTAAACCATAAAGTTTTTGCTGAATTATTTGAGATAGCTTCAACTGCTTGAGTTTTTACATAATTTGCCCATTTTTTATTTTGCGCATTTGATAAAAGCCAAAAACCGACATAAAATAGTAATGCAACAGCCACAAGCATAGTAATGCCCTCTAAAAATTCTCTACTTTGCCCTGCTTGTTCTTTAAAAATCCATGAAATAAAAAATGCAGTTACAAAACTTAAAAATACTCCACTCCAAAGTGCTGAATATACTATACTTAAACGCTTTTTATTGCCACTTTGAACTAAATATGAAACTATGGCTACAACAATGATTAAAGCCTCTAAACCTTCTCTTAAGATAATACCCAAAGCCCATATAAATAAAGACATAGGTGAAGATTCTTGAATTTTATCCAAAGAATTTTCAATTAATGCACCAAGCTCATCAAAATTCTGTTTTAATTCTTCTTTAGAAGCACTTGCTTTAATAAGTGCAACACCTTTTGAAAAATAACTTTCTATTTTTAATTTTAAAGCACTATCAATAGCACCAATTTTACTTTCCATACCACTTGCTTCAAAAATATCCAAATAAACATTTTGTAAAGCATCTATGCTATTTAAATTAAAACCATCATAATTTTGTAAAATATTATTAAGTGCAATTTTTATATCATCATATACTTTAGTATAGTTTTTAGTACTCATAACACTTTCATCAAAGCCTTTAACCTGAAGTAAAGCTAATTCTTCTTTAGGTAAAGCTAGGAATGCTTCATATAATAAATCTGATATGTCTGAAATTTCATCTCTTATAGCTTTTTCATCCAAAGTGTTATTGTTGATTTTTCTTATTATAGTTCTAAGTTTTGTTTGAATTTTTTTATCCATACCCGCTTTTGTGTATCTTGCTACTAAAACTTCTACCTTTGAATTTCTATAATCTTCGAATAATGCTGATTGGATTAAATCTTTAGCTTTTTGGTAATCTTTATTTACAAAAGCCAATGCTGCTTGATCAAGTTTTGAAATCATTGAATCCATTAAAAATTGCAATCTTGCATCCATAGCTGAAGCTTCTTGTAAGGCTAATAATGTTTCGTCTTTTTGGATATTTTGCTCTTGAGTAGTTGAATTTTGAGTCAAATTTGATGATGTTTGTCCTTTAACATCCTCTCCAAGTAAAGATGCAAACATAGCTTCAGCTTGCGCTTGACGCTCTTTTTCTGCTTTTAAAGATGAGCTTTCAGCTGCTTTTTTATCATAATTTATATCACTAGCCTCAGCTTTTAATTGAAATCCTTTTTCTAATATAGGAACGACTTCATCTAAATCAAAATACAAGCTACTAATTAAAGCTTCTATCTTAGAAATATCTTCTTTATCTTTATACATTTTTCTTAAATTAATAAATTTACGCTCCATCACAATGACTTTTCTACCGACATTACGACCAATAGAGCCTTCCATGGTTTCAAAATGCTGAAAATATGCATCTTCAGCTTTTTTCTTAGCTTCTAAATTTTTATTATCTTTATATAACACCATGCTTTCATTCAAAATTTGCTTAATATTTTGACTTTCTTTTTGATAATCAATATCCCTAGCAAGTGTTAAAGAACAAAATAAAAAAATCATTAATAAACTTATTTTTTTAAACACTATTTTACTCCGAAATGATATTCATTTTTAAAATCATAGTCACAAGTATAGTACTAGCTTTCTTAAATTTAGATAAACATTATCATTATTTATTTCATAATAAATCATACAAAAATACTACAAAATGCTACTTTTATCTACAAAATAAGATAAAAAATTATTATTTTTAGCTTTTATATTTATTTTTTATTTATTTTAACAATAAAAATAAGTTTTTCTTTGCTAATATGTATCGTTTTTTAAAATTACAAGGAGTTTTTTATGCTAGTTATTACTCATGAAAAACCAAGCAAGCTCAAAAAAATGTTAAAAAATTTAGGTTTTTGGGTGATTATAGGAATTATAGCTGGCATTTGCCTTGGCTTATTAGATAAGGAATTTGCATTAGCTAGTAAAATCGGTGTAGATTATTTTATACAAGCTTTAAAAATTCTCATAGGTCCTATTATATTTTTAACTATTGTTTTAGGTGTTATTAGTCTTGAAAGCTTAAAACAAGTTGGAAGCATAGGAGCTAAAGCTTTGCTTTATTTTGAAATAGTAAGTACTTTTGCTTTAGCTATTGGCATTTTTATGGCAAACATTATGGGACCTGGTAAAGGAATGAACCTTGATCCAAGCACTCTAGATCAAGAAAGTGTAGCTCAATTTGTTAATAAAAATATAGAAATAAGTGCGCAAAATGAAATTTTGCATATTTTAAAAGACGCTATACCTACTGATATCATAGCTGCTTTTAGCGAGGGAAAAACTTTGCAAATCTTAGTTATAGCCCTAGCTTGTGCTTTTATTATTTCACTTATGAGAATTGATGAGAGAAAAGCTATACAAAAAACCTTAGAAATTATGCAAAGTTTTGTTTTTAAAATCTTAGAAATCATTATGTATTTTTCTCCCATCGCTGCTTTTTCTGCAATGGCTTTTTTAGTGGCAAAATATGGACTTGATTCTTTATTAAATTTGGGTTATTTGCTTATTGTTATGTTGCTTGCTTCTTTGCTTTTTATCTTTGGAGTTTTAGGGCTTATTTGTTTTATTGCTAAAGTCAATATTTTTAAATTTATGCGTTTTATCTCAAGAGAAGTTTTAATAGTTTTTGCCACGAGTTCTAGCGAATCAGCATTAGCTCCGCTTATGAGAAAACTTGAAAAAGCAGGAATTTCAAAAGCCACTGTGGGCTTGGTATTACCAACTGGATATAGTTTTAATCTTGATTGTACTAATATTTATTTGGCTATGAGTTTAATTTTCCTTGCTCAAGCTTTTAATGTAGAACTTTCTTTAACTCATGAAATTAGCATTTTAATAGTGCTTATGATAGCCTCAAAAGGTGCTGTTGGTGTGACTGGATCAGGTTTTATTATACTAGGAAGTACACTTGCGGCTTTATCTAATATGCATATTGCAGAAGCTAACAATGGCTTAGGAGCAAGTTTGGGCGAGGTTTTACCTGTGGCTGCCATTTCTATACTTTTGGGCGTGGATAAATTTATGTCTGAAATTCGTGCTGTGGGAAATTTATGTGGTAATAGCGTAGCAGCTTTAATCGTAGCTATTTGGGATAAACAAATAGACTGGGAAAAGTTTCGCTACGCTCTAGATAATCCTAAAGAATTTACTAATGCGGGTTTTGATTAAAAAACCTCTTTTTGAATTTTTTCTACATATTTTTCTCTTAGTTTTTGGGTATAAAAGCCCACCTTACCATCATTAATTACCTTACTATCTGCTTTTATAACACCTAAAATCAAAAAAGTAGCCGCAGAAATAAACACCTCATCAGCCTCATACACTTCTTTCATACTAAAAGCTCTTTGATCTACTTTAAGATCAAGTTCTTTTGCAAATTTTAAGATATTTTTACGGCGAATTCCTGGTAAGATTTCATTAGAAAATGGCTTAGTGATTAAAGTTTTATCTTTTATAATAAAAGCTGAACTACTAGAAGCTTCCGTTACTAAAGCATTTTCTACCATAAAAGCTTCAAAAACCTTAGCTTTAACAGCTTCTTCTTTTGCAAGACATTGAGCTAATAAAGAAATTGATTTTATATCCCTTCTTTTCCACCTTAAATCAGCTGTTGAAATAACACTCACCCCATTTTTAGCAAACTCATGCTCAATCACCTTGCATTCAAAAGCAAAGGCCATAATAGTAGGTTTTAACTCCTTTAAAAGAGCAAAATTTCTACTAGCAACCCCTCTAGTAATTTGCATATAAAGCCCGCCTTCTTTGAGAGAATTTTTAATGATTAATTGTTTTAAAATATTTTCAAATTCTTCTTTTGTATAAGGAATTTGTAGATCAATTTGGGCTAAACTACGCTCAAAACGCTCCCAAAATTCTTCTTTATCAGCTATTTTTGCATTTACCACAGGAACTACTTCATAAATTCCATCTCCAAAGATAAAACCTCTATCAAAAATACTCACTTTAGCTTCGCTAGCTTTTATAAATTCATCATTTAAAAATACTATTTCCATCTCTTGCATAAACTCTCCTTTTAATCAAATAAATCAATAATATCTTTTGGTAAATCAAGCTGATTAGAATAATAAAAATACTTAGCTAAAACTAAAATTCCTATATAAAATTCTATCTTTTCATCTAAAAATTGCTCTATATAAGCATGAGCATTTTGTATGATTTCTTTTGCTCTATGTGGATTAGCTAAATAATAATCAAGCAAAGCTTCTACATTTTCATAATCATCATCAATCAAAGCAAAATGCTCATTTGGAACTAACTTTCCTTCCATAAACCAAGTTTCATAACGCATTTTTGGGGCTAAAACTAAAGAATTTGTTTTCATCGCCCACTTTAAGTTGCTTGCTACATCATTACCTTCCAATGAAAGTAAAAATTTAAACTGGGTTTGATAGGCTCTGCTAATTTTAAAATTTAAATTTTTAATCCATTTTTCGGCTTGAATTTTTCTACCGCCAACATGAGCAATATCACAACGAGGATTATCAAAATATTTTTCAAAAAATTTAATACGATGAGGTTGATAAATTGCACCTCTAAAAAAGAGTAAGTCTTTTTTATCTTCAAATTGGTTTTTATCTTGTATAAAATCAAAATGTCTGTTTTTGTCTAATTTTAAAATGATATTATTAAAGCCATTTTCAACTGGTCTTGATTTAGCTATGCTTGGATATTTAAGATTATAACTAATATCTCCAAAACCTTCAATCCATAAAAAATCATCATTAAAATATTTACTAATTGCATAAGCATCATAAGCATAGGAAGTTTTTTTAAAGGGAAATTTTCCTATTTTTTCATAATTTTGAAAATTTTTTATATCAAAAAAATCATTTTGCAAATTGTAATAATTTAAGCGAGTAATAATATTATCTATATTTTTTGATTTTAAAAGCTCTTTGAAAATATTTTGTAATTGATTTTGATAAATTTTTCTAGGTATAAAACTTTTAGCTATGCCTTTTACATTCATCATAAATCTAGAGTCTGCCATCTTTTTCTTTCTTTAATATGCAAAAATAATGTAAATTTTAACACAAGATTTCATTTACAAGACTTAAAATTTATCTTATTTAAAAACAAAAATGCTAAAATCACAAAAATCACATACTTACTAGGTAAAACAATGAAAATACAAGAATTTATTTTAAACTTTATTTTTAAAGTTTCAAATCAACCTGTTAATTTAAAAGATTTATTAGAAGCAAATGCCTTGTTAAATGAAGGTATGATGATAGATCCTGCGAAATTAAATTTTAAATTTAAGGTATTTAATTCTTATCTTATATATACCCTTTTTTGTATAGCCATTTTAGTTCCTATGCTTATCATCAGCCATTATTTTTTAACAATTATTGATTTTCATATTAGTATCTTAAGTGCTATTTTTGTTACCGCTTGTGTTTTTGTTGGCTATGATATTTTTAAAATTTATACTAGAAAAGTAATAAGCAAAAGATTATTGAAAAAAGCCTGGACTTTACATTTTCCATATTTTGCTTATGAAAAATATTCAAAAATAGCAGAAAATATTTATAATCAAGCTATTAAAGAAGAAATTCCAAAAAATCAACTTGAACAATATGTTTTAGAAAAAATCATTCAAACACAAGATTAATCTAAAAAGTCTAAAACTTGATTTTGAAAATACAATGCTTCAAGCTGTCTTTGAAGTTCTTTGTTTTCTTCATCTAAAACTAATTCTTGCGATCTTAAATCTGCTATTTCTCTACTTACATAATAAATTTGATTTCTAATATAAATTTGTGGGAAAAATATCAATAAAGCAAATGCTATCATCAAACCTGCGTATAATAAATTTTTAGGGGTTAAATTTTTATTTTCCTCACTTACTATGCTATCTAAAAGTTCGTATTTATCTTCTTGATTATATTCTTGGTTTTCTTCAAGCCTTACTTTTTCTTCTAAAATTTTTTGCTCTTGCTTAGCTAATTTTTCTTTTTCTTTTAATTCTTCTTGAGCTTTTTTTATTTTTTCTTGTTCGATTTTTTTTTGCTCTTTTAATTCTTGTTTGAGTTTGATTTTTTCTTTTCTTTTTTCTTTTAAATCTTGAAATTTTGAAGCGACAAAGACATTACTTTGAGTAAGAATTTTAGATATTTGAATAGAATCTTTTTTTTCTTGTTGTATTTTTTCTACTTTTTTTACTTCCTGCAAAGTTTTAGCATTTTTAGATGGCTTAAGATTTTTATCATTTTTTTTATCAAATTTTTCTTTTTGCTTTTTGAAAAAATTGAGTTGTAATTTAAAAGGCTTTTTTTCTTCTAATTTAACATTTATCAAATCTTCTTTTAAATAAATAGCGGATTGTTTTTTAGGTTTTTCTTTATATTCTTCATCAAAGTCTGTAAATTTAGGTCTTTTTTTACGCTGTATTCTATTTTTTAATATGCGATCGCTTTCATTGAAATTGTGCTCATACTCTTCATAAGGTCTACCTTCTTTAATAGCCCTAGAATATTTCAACATTTTTTCGCGTATATTTTGTTTTTCTTTTAAAAAATCATCTTCAATCATTATTTACCTAAAATAAAAAATTCTCATTTTTGCACAACTTGATCTACTATTATAGCTTATTTCTTCTTTGGAGGCACTTATAGCTTTTTTACTTAAAATTTTACCAAGACTATGTCCTTTACCGCATTCGCATTTTATAGCTCTTTCATCACAAATGCAGTCTTTTTCCCATCTTTTAAAAGTATTTTTTACTATTCTATCCTCTAAAGAATGAAAGCTAATAATAGCTAATTTGCAATCTTTTAATTTTGCTTTTTCTATATTTTCAAGTAAGGATTTTAACTCACCAAGTTCATTATTTACTTCTATACGCAAAGCTTGAAATACGAGCAAAGCTAAAGATACATTGCGTCCTTTTAACTTAGCATTTCCTATAATTTGACTTAATTCTTTTGCACTTGTAATCTCTTTTTGACTTCTTGCATTGATAATTTTTTGAGCAAGCATTGAAGCAACCGGCGCTAGATCTCCATAGTCTTTAAAAATTCGTTCCAAAGCTTCCTTGTTGTAAGAATTCACCACTTCTTTAGCACTTAAAGGATTATTTTGATCCATTCTCATATCTAAAAAATCAGAATTTAGCGAAAACCCCCTATCATTTTTATCAAGCTGCAAAGAAGATACACCAATATCAGCTAAAATTCCTCTTATGTTTTGCGTTGAAATTTGAGTTAAAATATCTTTAAAACCTATATGATTAAAACTTATTCTATCTTGAAAATTTTTCAAAAACTCTTTGGAAAAACTTAAAGCCTCTAAATCTTTATCGCAAGCAATTAATCTTAATTTTTCATGAGCTTGCAATAATGCTTTAGAATGCCCTCCATAACCCAAAGTACAATCTAAAAAATCTCCGCTATCAAAATCATCAAAAGTATTTAAAACTTCTTGTAATAAAACAGGAATATGTGGACTTTGCAAAATATACCTTTTAATATTTTTTAGTATAATACCTTAGCTAAGTTTAAAACAAGGTTTTTAATGAATAAAGAAAATATTATTTCCCAAATTCAAATTCTATCCTCATCAATGTTTAAAAAAAATTTTTTTGGAATTTGCCATGGTTCTGTTTCAGCAAAACTCTCCCAAGGCTCATTTATTATCAATAAAAGCAATGCTTTTTTGAATCAATTAGATGAAAAAAATTTAAGTATCTTAAAATTTGCAAAAGATTATAGCTGGGATGAAGCAAGCAGCGATAGTGAAATACATAAAAGCATATATGAAAATATACCTGAAGCTAAATTCGTATGTTTTGCTTATCCAGCTTATACCTTATCCATGAGTTTAAATCATGATTTCATAACACCTCAAGATTATTTTGGAGAAATTTTTTTAGAAGAAATTCGAGTTTACAATCCTAAAAGTTATGAGGATTGGGATGATAGATCACAAACTGAAATTTATCGTTATATGTTAGAACAAAAACAAAATTTTGTCGTTGTGAAAGGATATGGAATATTTGCTTATGGAAGAACAAGCTATGAACTTGGAAAAATAATAGATTTAATCGAGAATTCTTGTAAAATTATCCATTTAGCAGAGACAAATTTATCATAAAATCATAAAATTAATTTTTTATTAATCACAAATTACCTATAATTTATGGTTTAATTTAATTAATTATGGATTGGGGTAAAAATGCTCACTTGGATGCAGCATCATAAAAAATATTTAGTTATTACTATTTGGATTAGTGTTATTGCTTTTGTTGGAGCAGGTTTTGTTGGCTGGGGAAGTTATGATTTTAACACCGATAGATCAAATTCTGTTGCAAAAGTAGGCGATGAAAAAATAAGCTATGATGAATTCAATCTAAAATATTCTCAATTATTTAACTACTACTCACAATTAAACAATGGCAATTATACACAAGAACAAGCACAAAAAGATGGCTTAGATACTCAAGCTATCAATGAACTTATACAAGAAAAACTTCTACTTTCTTATGCTAAAACTTTAGGTTTAAATGTAAGCGAAGAAGAAATTGCTTATGATTTAGCGCATCAAAAAATTTTTCATAATGCTTCAGGTGTTTTTGATAAAGATTTATATTATAATTTACTTGCAAGAAACAACTATACACCAAAAGCTTATGAAAAAATTATCCATGATGAATTATTGCTTAAAAAAATCAATGCTATTTTAAATTTACAAATCAAACAAAATGAGCTTGATATGTTTGGTGCAAGTTTTTTAATGCAAGATAATTTAAAAATTCAAATAATAAAACTTGATAATAAAAATATTCCTATTGATGAAAAAGAACTAAAACAAACTTGGGAAAAAAACAAAAACCTATATAAAACACAAAAAAGCTATGAGCTTGCAACTTATTTTTTAGATCCTAATACAATCACAGTTGTTGATAAAGAAATTCAAGCTTACTATGAAGAAAATAAAAATGACTATAAAGATTTTGCAGGAAAAATTCTAAGCTTAGAACAAAGCAAAGATAAAGTTATAAAAGATTTAAAACTTTCCAAGCTTAAACTTAAAGCTAATGAAAGCTATGTTGCTTTGAGAAAAAACGAGCTTAGTTTTGACAAAAACATCACAATAAGCGATGCTGATATTTATTACCCTTTAGAAAACATACAAAAAGCTAAAGAAAATGATTTTATTAAGCCTTTTAAATTTGAAAATGGCTATATGATTGCAAAACTTATAAAAATAAATCCTATACAGACTATGACTTTTGAGCAAGCCAAAAATGAAGTGAGCAAACTTTACATCAGAGAAAAAACTAAAACTTTATTAGAAGAAAAAGCAAAGCTTGCTCTAAATAATTTCCAAGGCATAGATATAGGAACTTATAGTCGCGACTCAAGTAAAGGAGCAAAAGTAGGTGAAATGATAAATGATGCTGAATTTAGTGAGTTTTTAATGCATGTATTTGACTCAAATAAAGCTAAATCTTATGTTTTATTTGATGATAAAGCGATAGTTTATGAAATTACAAAGCAAACTCTAGAAAACAAAGATAAAGAAGAAATTTATAAATTTATCATAGAACAAAGTGCCAAACAAACTAAACAAGCTTTACTTAAGGAAGAATTATTAAAAAAACTTATAGAATTATATCCAATCCAACGCTATTATAAAGGAAATACAAATTGAATATTTTAGGAATTGATTTAGGCTCAATACAAACTTGTGCTATTTTGGCACAAAAAAGCGAAGAAGGACTTAAAATCATTGGTTTTGGAAAATCAAAATCAAATGGCATAAAAAAAGGAGCAATTACTAATATAGAGCTTGCTTCAAAATCTATAGAAGAGGCAGTAGCCGATGCACAAATGATGTCAGGTGTGCATTATGATAAAGTAATTGTATCTATTTCAGGTGCTTATGCAAAAAGTGTAGACAGTATAGGTGTAGTTAATATACCAAATCATGAAATAGGTATTAAAGAAATTCACAGAGCAGTGAGCACAGCAAAACATACCGCAAATATACCTAATGGATATGAAATCATTCATGTATTGCCTTATAATTTTAAAGTAAATGATCTTGAGCATGTAGAAGATCCTTTGGGAATGAGTGGAAATCGTCTTGAAGTTTCTACACATATTGTAATCTCACAAGAAGTGCATATTAAAAATCTAAAAAAAGCAGTTGAGCTCGCTGATCTTAGAGTAGATAATATCGTTCTTTCAGGATATGCTTCTTCTATCGCATGCTTTGATGATAGTGAAAAAGAATTAGGTGCTATTTTAATCGATATGGGTGGAGCAGTTTGCGATATGGTCATTCATGCGGGTAATTCTATACGATATAATGAATGCTTACAAATTGGTTCAGTAAATATCACTAATGATTTATCCATAGCTTTACATACCCCACCAAAAGAAGCAGAAAAACTAAAATTAAATTATGCATCTTTAGCACAAAATGAAAACTCAATTATACAAATTCCATATATGGGTGATGAAAAAAGAAAAAATGAAGTTTCAGTAGAAGTTATATCTAATGTTATTTATGCAAGAATTGAAGAAACTATTATTATTTTAGCTAAAATGCTAAGTGATAATGCTTGTGCAAATCAAGCAGGAGCAGGCATAGTATTAACAGGTGGAATGACAAAATTTGCAGGACTTGACAAACTTGCTTCAGCTTATTTTGATAATAAAGCTGTTAGAATAGCGACCGCAAAAAAAGATACTATGGATGGCTTTAAAGAAATTTTTGAAGATGCAGAAAATAGCTGCGCTATAGGTCTTTGTTTATATGGTGGTGGACATTTTACTCCTTATGAATTAGATTCTAATGAAAAACTAAGATACAAAGGAGAGCCTGAATTTATCAACAAACAGATAAAACAAAATCTCACCATAGAAGAACATGAAGAAGAAAATAAAAATTTTGAAGAAATTTTTCAAGAACAGAGAGATTTTAAAGATGAAAAAACAGAATTAACAAAAGTTGAAACCAAAAAAGATAAAAAATCAAGTTTTATGCATAATTTTTGGAATAAATTAATAAACCAGTTCTAATAGGAGATACAATGAGCGAATATCTAGTAGAAGAAATGCAACACGCAAAAGGTGCAAAAATAAAAGTCATAGGCTGCGGTGGTGGTGGTGGTAATATGATAGATCATATGGTAAATATGGGCTTACATGATCTTGATCTTATCTCAGCAAATACTGATGCACAAGCTATAGCAAAATCTTTAGCAAAAACTAGAATTCAACTAGGTGAGAAAAAAACTAAAGGTTTAGGTGCTGGAATGCAACCAGAAATTGGAGCAGAAAGTGCAAGAGAAAGCTTTGAAGAAGTAAAAGCAGCTTTAAGTCAAAGTGATATAGTATTCATTTCAGCAGGACTTGGTGGTGGAACTGGTACAGGTGCAGCTCCTGTTGTAGCACAAGCTGCTAAAGAAGTAGGCGCATTAACTGTTTCGGTTGTAACTATGCCTTTTGCTTTTGAAGGAAAACAAAGAAAAAAATTAGCTGAAGCTGGCTTGGCTGAATTAAAAAAAGAAAGTGATTCTATCATTGTAATCCAAAATGAAAAACTTCTTAGCATACTTCCAAAAAAAGCAGGTATAAAAGAAGCATTCAAACTAGTTGATGATATCTTAGCTAGAGCTGTTAGAGGTATGGTGTCTATTCTTTTAGAAGATGGCGATATCAATGTTGACTTTGCAGATGTTAGAACTGTTATGAGCCATAGAGGTTTAGCTTTAATGGGTGTGGGTCATGGAGAAGGTGAAAATGCTATCATGGACGCATTATCAAGCGCTATAGAATCTCCATTATTAGATGGTATGACTATGAAAGGTGTTAAAGGCGTAATCATCCATTATAAAATTGGACCTGAATGCTCATTGATAGAAATTTCACAAGCTACTCAAAGCATTAGCGATATAGCAGATGAAAATGCAAAAGTAATCTTTGGCGCAACTACCGATGAAAGTATGGGCGATCGTGTTGAAGTAACTATTATTGCTACAGGTTTTGAAGATAAAGCTGAAATAGAAAGTGCTAAAGAACAAGAAGAAAGTAAAAAAAATAGCTATATGAATTTGCGCAAAGCTAGCGGTGGGTTTGATGAGGAAGTGATTTCTCAACTTGATGTTCCTGCTTTCTTGCGTCGTCAAATGGATTAATTTGTAAGTAAAAATCCTTATATGAATTCTTCATTATTATGTGATTTTTACGAACTAAGTATGGCTTATGCTTATTTTAAACAAAATATGCATAAGCAGATTGTTTATTTTGAAGTTTTTTTTAGAAAAGCTCCTGATAGTGCTTCTTATGCTATTTTTTGTGGATTAGAACAAATCATAAATCATATTAATCATTTTTCTTTCTCTAAAGATGACATAGATTTTTTGAAAAATACTAAAAAATTTGATGATGATTTTGTAAACTACCTTTCAACTTTAAAATTTAGTGGAGATATACTAAGTGTTAAAGAAGGTGAATGTATTTTTGCTAATACACCTTTAATGATCATCAAAGCACCTATAATAGAAGCTTTATTATTAGAAACTTTCATACTTTTAACCCTAAATCATCAATGTCTAATTGCCACTAAAGCTAGCAGAATTGCTCAAATTGCAAAAGAAAAATTACTCTTAGAATTTGGCTCTCGCAGAGCCCATGGAGAAAGTGCGGCTTTAAATGGTGCTAGAGCTGCTTTTATAGGTGGTTTTCATGCAAGTGCTTGTACTTTAGCTGGAAAAAAATTCGACATTCCTATAAACGGAACTATGTCTCATGCTTGGGTACAAATGTTTGATGATGAGCTAAGTGCTTTTAGAGCATATTGTCAAATTTATAAAGATAATATAAGTCTTTTGATTGATACATATGATTATAAAAAAGGTATTGAAAATGCTATTTTAGTTTTTAATGAGTTAAATGCACAAGATTCTATGCAAAATTATTCCATCCGTATTGATTCAGGAGATTTGCTGAAAATCTCTAAATATATTAGAAAAAAACTAGATCTTGCTAGCTTAACAAAATGCAAAATCATAGCTAGTAATGCCTTAGATGAGTTCATCATAGAAAAATTACTAAAAAACAAAGCTCCAATCGATGCTTTTGGTATTGGAGAAAAGCTTATTACTTCAGCAAGCTCGCCTATTTTTGGAGCTGTTTATAAGCTTGTTGCATTAGAAAAAAACAATCAAATCATCCCTAAAATAAAAATCAGTGCAAGCTCAAGCAAAACAACCTTGCCACATTTTAAAAAACTCATAAGGTATTATAAAAACAATAAAGCAAGTTTTGATATTTTATATACGCATGATGAAAATATCAAAAATTATCAAGGTCATACATATAAAAATTTACATGAGCTTATTTTTAAAGATGGAAAATTAATCTATGGGCTTCCTAACTTGAAAAATATTCAAGAGTATCATAAAAAAAGTGTTGATAGTTTGGATTTTAAACTAAAAAAACTTCAAAATCCAAGTATTTATAAAGTAAAAATTACCAATAAAATGAAAAATATAATTTCTATTTATTTCTAAATTCTTTAACTAATTTATAAACTTTAAAAACAAACATTATCATTCCCCCTCTATATCTATTTTTATATGAATCCAAAAATAAATGTCCAATTCTATATCTCAAATGTTTTTTAATTTTTATAGCTTCAATGTAATCATCATATTTTTTTAACTCTTCATCGTTTTCAATTATTTTGTTCTCTTTTTTGCACATGTTATATTTTTTAATACATTTAATAACAATAAATGGCAACAATAATGAAAATCTATTTCTTACAAGCAAATCACCAATTTCATAGCGATATCCTTCTAAAATTATTTTTTTTGCTCCATAAATTTTAGTATTGCTTATTTGAGAAAAACTATTCAACGAAAATCTATTTTTGTTTCTATTGAGATGTATTTTATTATATACAAAAAATAACTTATCTTTAGAATTTGACAACTTCTTTATATTTGTATCAATAGTGTATAAATTCACAAAATCTTTTTTACTAAAAATAAACTTAAAATTATCATTGTTACTATAAGTATATTTTGAAGTTTGCTCCGTAGTCCAAGCATGGACACACTCTCTTGACCAATAAATATTTTCTTTGATTTCTTTACAAGGATTTCCTGCATTAATAGTGTTTGACCTTAATATTTTTCCAGCCAACATGCTTTTAGCTCCAACAACAGATCCACTCGCTACAAAAACCCCTTTAGCAAAACCAACTTCTTGTCCACACCAAACATGATCGCCAATAAATATACTTTTACTAAAATTAACTCTCATATTTGTCTTACAATCAAAAATCAAATGTGGATCTGCGGTTCTAAACCATATGTCAAAAGAAAATAAACAACTATTTCCTATGATTATATTTTGTTCTTCAGATGCAAGTAAACTACACCCCCCCCCAGCGGGATTAAAATAATTATTATTCCCAATATATACAACACTATTATTAAATACATTTATATTAGCTTTATTTACCAATGAATTACCTAAAAAAATTAAAGAATTATCACCAGAAAAAGTTATATTAGTATTTTGTATTTTAGCATTCTTATCCAAAAATAAAATATTATTTTTTCCTTTAAAATTTACTTTAGAGTTGGTATTGTATTCACTATCATAATAAATATAATTATTCCGGTTATCACAATATATACTTTTATTTGTTAACATTACTTTTCACCATTTCTAAGTTTTACCTCATCTTCCACTTCAAGTAAAAATCTATCAACAAGCTCATCTTCTTTTAATTTTGCCACCACTTCACCATGTCTTATAACTAAACCTTGATTTTTTCCAAAAGCAATAGCCACATCAGCACCCTTAGCCTCACCCAAGGCATTTACAACACAACCCATAACACTTATATTTAATGGTTCTTTTATATGTTTAGTTTTTTCTTCTACTATCTTAATCGCTTTAATCAAATCACTTTGAATTCTTCCACAAGTTGGGCATGAGATGATATTTACTCCACTCTTTTGCACTCCACTATCTTGTAAAATAGCCCTTGCTACCTTAATCTCTTCTTCAAGTTCCCCTGTCATAGAAACTCTCATTGTATCGCCTATACCTTTTAAAAGCAAATTTCCTAAGGCAATCGAACTTTTAACCGTACTATGAAATTTAGTTCCTGCTTCAGTAACCCCTAAATGAAACGGATAATCACAAAGTGGTCTTAGAGCTTCATAAGCTTTTATGGTATTTTGCACATCTGAAGTTTTCATAGAAATTTTAATGTCAAAAAAGTCTAAATCTTCTAGTAATTTTATATTATATAAAGCGCTCTCAAGCATAGCCTCTATATTATAACCATATTTATCGCTAAATTGCTTTTCTATAGAGCCATGATTTACCCCTATTCTAATAGGAATTTTTCTTTGTTTACAAGCTTGCACCACTTCTTTTATATTTTCTTTTGAGCCTATATTTCCCGGATTAATTCTCACCCCATCGATAAATTCAGCACAAAAAACTGCTAGCTTATGATTAAAATGTATATCCACTATTAAAGGCAAGGGACTTTTTGCTTTGATTTCTTTTAAAGCTCTTGCATCTGCCATGTCCAAACAAGCTAAACGCACTATATTTGCACCGGCAAAATAAAGCCTATTAAGTTGCTCTAAACAACCTTCAATATCTCTTGTTTTAGTAAAAAGCATGGATTGCACAGAAATAGGTGCATCACCACCTATTAAAACATCGCCTACTTTTATTTGTCTTGTTTTATATCTTGTCATTAAAATCACTCTAAAAATATTTTTAGAGTATTATAGCCCAAAAATGGGCTATATCATTAATCTTTTTTATTTTTATTAAGAGATTTATATTTTACATCTGTATCTCTTGTTAAAAGGGTAAAAATTTGATTTGTTAAATCTTGGGTAAGTTTTTTAGCTTCCTTTTGATTTTGTAATGAAAAATCAACTAAAATTTGCTTTGCTTTATTCTTATCTTTTTGATAAAGACTTAAATATTCTTTTTCCATAGCTTCTTGTTTTAAAGATGTGTCTTTTTCAAATTTAGCATAAGCATTTTTTACAATAGGTGCATACTTATTATAATCACTCATTACAAGAGTTTGTAACTTGCGATAAATCCAATAAATTGATTCATCATCAGCTTCATTTGTTCCTTGTTGATAACCTGCAATAAATTCATCATTACCAAAATAATAAGGCAAATACACACTCAAATCGGCCATTCCTATTGCGACATAATTTAACCTGCCTATCTCTTTAGGAAGCCACGGTCTAACTTGCATGATATGAGATTCATAAGTTCTAAACACACTCACAACACGATAAATATTTTCATCTTCATTGAAATTTGAGTATGGATCATATTTTGTTCTATCATAGTGCGATCTTAAAGCTTTTTTTAAATCATCCACACTAAGTTTTTGTTCAGGTTCTAAAAACACATTAAAATTAGCACCATTTTTTACATCTTGATTTAAAGATGGATTAAACATTTTTTGTATCCACCAAACTCTAGGATAATTATAAGTTAAATCTCTATCATCATTTCTTGTGTAAACTTTAAAAAAATCAAAATCCTTATCTACTTTAGGATTATACGCTTTATGAATGACGGCAAAATTTATTAAATTTTTAGAATGCAAGGTATTTTCATCGTTAAATTTTAATTGCTTCAACCTACCCTGGTTTGCGCTAACAAAATACGAATTATTAGGAATTTTTACAGCCATCCACTGATGTGCTGTAGCACTTTCTAAATACCAAATTTCTTTAGAATCCACAAAAGCTACTCCAAAACCCTCAGCAGCACCTTGTTTTTCTATAATATCGCCTAATAATAGAACACCTTCTTTTGCACTTTTAATTCTTGGAAGCAAAACATCTAAAATATCATCTTCACTAATACCATTTTTCTCATTATAAGGATCAAATTTTAAAAGCTCATCTTTTGCATAAATTGATTCAGTAGCACTTATCCCAACACCCTTTTCATTAAAACCAGTAGCACCATGTAATTTACTTTGCCAATTAGCTATAGTGCTATATTGAAAAGATTTAGCAGGTAAAGGGTAAGTAAAATCATTCATTCCTTGATGTGCTTTAGTACTATAAATACCTTTTTGGTTTTCAACTCTTGGATGGATTAAAAAAATCTGTGCTTTATCTGCTTTACTATCAGCACTTCTTGCAACCAACATAGAGCCATCTTTGCTTGCTTCATTTGGTACTAAAATAGTAGTACAAGCTAAAGCATTATTAAGCAAAGCACCAAAAAGTACACAGTTTGTAAGAAAACTAAACTTTTTCATTTTCTCTCCTTTAAATTTAAGAAATTAAAAAAGTATATTCTTATCAAAATAAATTTAAAATTAAAAATAAAATATTGTTTTTATTATAAAATAATAATTATTTATAAATAAATATATTTTTTAAGAAAAATCAACTGGATCTATATCGCAAGTAATATTTTTAAAATTTAAGGCAAAATGCTCAAATTTTACAAGTTCTTGATGAGTATTAGCACGCAATAATACATAAAAACGCCATTTCTTATTTAGCATTTCAATGCCACAAGCACCATGTCCTACTAATTGCACTTGTTTTAATTCTTGAACTTTATTAGCTATAAATTCACATAAATTTAAAGCTTTGTTTTTATCCTCATCTTCAACAATTAGCCTTAAAAGTCTTTTAAATGGAGGGTAAAGCTCACTTCTAGAATTTAATTCATCTTTTAAAAAGCTATCATAATCTTGTATATATTTTTCAAAAAAAGATCTATTCTTAGTTTGTAAAAACACCCTACCCTCGCCTTTACGACCTGCACGACCTGCTACTTGCATAGCAAGAGCCAAAGTCTCTTCCAAAGCTTTAAAATTAGGTCTGAATAAATACTCATCAAGACCTAAAATCACACTCAAATCCACATTGTGATAATCATGTCCTTTAGCAAGCATAGAAGTGCCTACTAAAATATCAATTTTTTCTTGGTTAAAATCTTTTAAAATCATATCAAGCTTTTTTACACTGCTAATCTCATCACTATCAAATCTTTTTATGATAGGATTAAACTCAGCTAATTCTCTTTCTAAAAGCTCACAAAGCTCTGCTGTGCCCATTTTTTTAGCTTCAAGCATAACTCCATTGCAAGTTGGGCAGGTTTGATCGATTTCTTTAGTAAAATTGCAATAATGACATTTTAATGCATTTTTATTTTTGTGCAAACTCAAAGCAATAGAACAAAAAGGGCATTTAATGGTATTAGCACATTCTTTACATAAAATTTGTCTAAAATTTGCCCTTGTAGGTAAAAATACCACAGCTTGCTTTTTATTTCTTAAGCTAATTTTTAATTCTAAAAGTAATTTTGACGAGACACTAAGCTCGCTCTCATCATATAAAAACTGCTTTTTGCTTTCAAAAAAGGTTCCTTTAAGTCTAAAACAAGGATGTTTATAATAACTTACAACACTTGGAGTAGCCGAACCTAAAAGAACTTTTATATGCATTTTTTTTGCTACAAATAAAGCCAAATCTCTTGCATTGATTTTTGGATTATTAGAAGCTTTATAAGAATTATCATGCTCTTCATCAATAATAATCAAACCCAAATTCTTAAAAGGTAAAAACAAAGCCGATCTAGCTCCCACCACCAAAAGAGCTTTTGAATTTGTTAAATCTTGCAAGTATTCTTGCTTTTTTTTCTTAGTAATTTTAGAATGCCACAAGAAAAAATGCTCACCAAAATACACTTTTAATCTTTTTTGCATTTGCGGAGTTAGAGCGATTTCTGGCATTAAAAGCAAAACTTGCTTTCCTTGCTCTAGATATTCTTTTATCAAACTAATATAAATTTCAGTTTTACCACTTCCTGTATCGCCAAATAATAAACTAGTTTGTTTAGTTTTTATAAATTCCAAAGCCTCTTGCTGGTTTTTACTTAAACTAGGTGCTTTTTCTATATGAATTTTTTCATTTTTATACTCTTTAATGCTTTCAAACATACCCAAAACAAAAGCTATTTTACTAGCATAATAATAAGCAATAAATTGAGCAAGTTCGTATTGGTATTGCGTTAGTTTAAAACCTGTTTTTTCTTTTATAGCTTGGGTTTTAAAATCAGGCTTTGAACATTTTTGTAAAATTATAGCTTTGAGATTTTTTTTCCTTGCAAGATCAACTATCACTTCATCTAAAATTTCAATTTCTTCTTCACTTTCATAAATTAAGGTATCTAAATAATATCCTTTTATAGCAAGTTGATAAAAATTCAAAACCCATAATCCTTACAATTTAAACTCACACATTCTAAAAAAACTTTTTCACCATTATAAGAAAAATCTATGTAATTTTTAGCATTTATAAAAAATCTATATTGAGTATTTGCTATTTTCATCCATGATTTTTTACTTGAAACAATTGGCTTATCTAATACACTATATGTACAATGATTTGTTTTTTTGTAATTTTGCAAACTATCACAAAAAAATAATTTTTGATTTTCACTATTTATCAAAGCTTCATCTAAAATGGCTGGAAAATCCTTACTTTCTTTAAATAAAAACTGATTTTTGAGTAAGGCCAAAGAAGCATTGATGAGCTCTACCTCACTTTTTGCTTGGATAAGTTTAGCATCATTTTTTCCAAAAGAAAAATACGGATAAGCAATTGTGCTAAGAATAGCAATAATCATCATACAAAAAATAAGCTCTACTAAAGTAAAAGCTTTTTTTACTTGCATTTATTGTATTTCTTCATCGATAGTGTTTATAAGTTTGTTGAGTTCTTTTTTTAAGATATAGTTTTCGTAGCTAAGTTTTACAAAAGCATTAATGAAATTTGCAAGTTCTATCTTACCTGTGCCTCCAGAAATTAAAGCAATCTCATCTTCAAGATGATTTGCAAATTCATTACTGCATGTTACGACAAAGTCTTTTGCATAGACATTGATTGTAACTTTTCTTTGATTATTGTTTGCCAAGAACTGCCTCTATTTTTTTGATCACATCTTCACTTTCAATATTTTTATTTTTAAGCTCTTCTTCCAAACGTGCAATTTGATTGTTTTTGGCTTCATTTTGTGCTTTTACGCTCACTAATTCATTTCTTAAATTTTCATTTATTTCACATACTTCATTATATTTAGCCAAAAGCTCATTTACTTTATCTGTCATTGTGTTGATTATTCTTTCATCATACATAATTTTTTGCCTTTATTGATTTTATATTTTAGAGTATTTTAAACACATATTGTAACAAAAAAAAATTTAATTTTGCATAGCTTTTTGTTTTAAAATTTAAATTTTTAGAAAAAATTTTGTGTAAAATTAGTAAAAATACAAGTTAGGAAAAATTATGTTTGAACTTACTAGCGAATTTAAGCCAAGTCCTGATCAAAAGCAAGCTATTGATGGTATAGTAAAAAGCATTAAAGCAGGCAATAAATACCAAACCTTGCTAGGTGTTACAGGTAGTGGAAAAACTTTCACTATGGCAAATATCATTAAAAACTTAAACATGCCTACTCTTATCATGAGCCACAATAAAAGCTTATGCGCGCAACTTTATAGTGAATTTAAAGGCTTTTTTGCAAATAATCATGTGGAGTATTTTATAAGCTATTATGATTATTATCAACCCGAGGCTTATATACCAAGAACCGATGTTTTTATAGAAAAAGACAGCTCTACTAATGAAGACTTAGAAAGATTAAGACTAAGCGCAAGTGCTTCGCTTTTAAGTTATGATGATGTTATTTGCATAGCTAGTGTTTCAGCAAATTATGGTTTGGGAAATCCAAGTGAGTATGTGGGTATGGTTTTGATTTTAGAGCTTAATATGCAAATAAATCAAAAAGAACTTTTAAAAAAACTTGTAGATATGGGTTATAAACGCAATGATAATTTCTTTGACAGAGCTGATTTTAGAGTCAATGGAGATATAGTAGATATATATCCAGCTTATTATGAGGATGAAGCTATTAGACTTGAATTTTTTGGCGATGAACTTGAGGCGATGTATCATTATAATGTCTTAGAAAATAAAAAAGGTAAAGACTTAAAAAAATTTATACTTTATCCAACTAGTCAATTTAGCGTAGGTGAAGCTAGACTTAAAGAGGCTATAAAAGGTATAAAAGCTGAATTAAATAAACGCCTTGCTTATTTTGAAAATGAAAATAAACTCGTAGAAGCACAAAGACTAAAACAAAGGGTAGAATTTGACCTTGAAATGCTTCAAAGTACTGGCATGTGCAAAGGAGTTGAAAATTATGCCTTGCATTTAACAGGGCTTAAGAGCGGCGATACACCTTATACGCTTTTTGATTATTTTGCCATTAAAAATCAAGATTTTTTAGTCATTGTAGATGAATCTCATGTATCTTTACCACAATTTCGCGGAATGTTTGCAGGGGATAGAAGCAGAAAGCAAACTTTGGTTGATTATGGTTTTCGCTTGCCAAGTGCCTTAGATAATAGACCTTTGATGTTTGATGAATTTATTAATAAAAATTGTAAATTTTTATTTGTTTCAGCCACACCTGCACCTTTAGAACTAGAATTAAGCAAAGAAAATATTTTTTATCAAATCATGCGTCCAACAGGGCTTTTAGATCCTAAAATAGAAATCAAAGATAGTGAAAATCAAGTAGAAATTTTATACGATGAAGCTAAAAAAGTTATAGAGCGTAATGAAAGAGTTTTAATAACCGTTTTAACTAAAAAAATGGCTGAAGAGCTTAGTAAATACTACTTGGAACTTGGCTTAAAAGTAAAATACATGCACTCAGAAATTGATGCAATTGAGCGCAATGAAATCATCCGTGGCTTAAGAAGTGGCGCTTTTGATATTTTAATCGGGATTAATCTTTTAAGAGAAGGACTTGATTTACCTGAAGTTTCCCTTATAGCGATTATGGATGCGGACAAGGAAGGCTTTTTAAGAAGCACCACTGCACTCATTCAAACGATGGGACGCGCGGCTAGAAATGTCAATGGAAAAGTATTACTTTTTGCTAAAAAAATCACAAAATCTATGCAAGAAGCTATCAATACTACCAATGAAAGAAGAACCCTACAAGAAGCTTATAATAAAAAGCACAACATCACACCAACCTCAGTAAAAAGAAATATAGAAGAAAGTTTAAAACATGAGCTTGAACAAGGAGAAATTTATCGTAAAGGCAAAGAACTTGAAAAAATGCCTGCGAAAGAACGCGCTAAAATAGTAAAAGAATTAAGAAAACAAATGCTAGAAGCAGCTAAAAATCTTGAGTTTGAGAAAGCGGCAATGCTTAGAGATGAAATTAATAAATTAAGAACTTTATAATCCCTTAAATAAGGGATTATTTATTTGCTCTTTCTATATACTCTCCACGCACAGTATCAACGCGGATTACTTCCCCTTCTAATACATGGAAAGGAATTTGCACTACTGCGCCTGTTTCTAAAGTAGCTGGTTTTTTGTTTGAGCCTTGAGTATCACCTTTAAAATTTGGTGCCGTTTCAATAATTTTAAGTTCCATTACTTGAGGCACTTCCACACCAATTGCTTTTCCATTGTGAAATAAAACATCTACCATGGTTCCATCAAGCATCCATTTTTTAGCTTCACCCACATCTTCATCGCTAATTGCAACTTGCTCATAAGTTTGAGTATCCATAAATTGACAATTTTCACCATCATCGTATAGATATTGCATTTGCTTTTCTTCTAAATTTGGAGATTCACATTTATCCCCTGCATGGAAAGTTTTTTCCAAAACCTTACCATCGATAAAAGATTTAATTTTAATACGAACAAAAGCAGGACCTTTTCCTGGTTTTACATGTTGATATTCTACGATTTTAAAAGGAATACCATCAATTTCTATTTTTAAACCTTTTTTTAAATCTCCCATTCCATAAGAAGCCATATATTTTCCTTAATTTTAAAATTAAAAAATAATTGTAACAATTAAGGCTTATAAAAAGCCTTAAATTTCTGCATATTCTGCAAAAATACAAGCATCAATAGCTCTTAATTCCTCAAGCAAAGCTTTTGAAATTTTCGTATCAAGCAAAATTACAGCCAAAGCTTTTCCAAAGCCATTTCTACCAAGTCTAAAATCAGCTATATTGACATTATTTTTGGCTAAAATTCCGCTAACATTAGCAATAACTCCTGGTATGTCATTATTGTTTAAAATTATCATTTTCCCTTTTGGTTTAAAGTCTACATCAAAACCATTCAATTCTACTATTCTTTGTTCATTTTCACCAAAAATAGTTCCTGAGATAGAAAGGTTAGAATTATCTGTAATTACTTTTATAGTGATTTTATTACTATAACCACTACTTGGTAGAATACAAGAAGAAAGTTCTACGCCCTTATCTTTAGCTACAAAATGTGCGTTAATATAATTAATATTTTCACCTAAAATACCTCTTAAAACACTCACTGTTGCAAAAGTTAATAAAGACTCATTATACTCGCTAATTTGTCCTTCACTTTCAAGTTTAATAGCCTTAATAGGAGTTTTATCAAGCTGAGCAGCCAAAAAGCCCATTTTGGAAATAAGCTCAATATAAGGTGCTACAAAACTTGGTAAATCTTCAGTTTTAATCGGTAAATTTAAAGCATTAGGATAAGAAATTCCTCTTGCAGCATTTAAAGCTTGCTCGCATGCTTGGATAGCGATATTTTCTTGACTTTCTAAAGTGTTTGCACCAAGATGAGAAGTAACAGAAACATTTTCAAAGTCTAAAAATGGATGATTAGTTGCTGGTTCTTTATTAAACACATCGATACCAAGCCAAGCTATTTTACCACTTTTTAAACCTTCGCACAATGCATCTTCATTATAAAGACCACCTCTGGCACAATTTATTAATCTTACCCCATCTTTCATTTTAGAAATTTCTTCAAAAGAAATCATATCTGTTGTTTCTTTTGTTTTTGGCGTATGTATGGTAATAAAATCACTTTGAGTTAAGATTACATCTAAAGAATTCACACACTCTATACCCAAATCAGTCATTTTAGAAGCTACCACATAAGGATCATAAGCTATAACTTTCATACCAAAAGCTTTTGCACGTACAGCCACTCTTGAACCTATATTACCAAAACCTATAACTCCTAAAGTTTTATTCATAAGTTCAACACCATACCACTTTTCTCTTTCCCATTTTCTTTGTATTTTTAAAAAATTATGAGCATTTACAAAAGATCTTGCAGAGCATAATAAATGATTCATAGTAAGCTCAACTGCTGCTATGGTATTAGCCGTTGGTACATTCATTACTATAATGCCTTTTTTAGAGCATTCATCTATATCAACATTATCAACCCCAACGCCTGCTCTAACTAAAGCTTTTAAATTAGAACATGCATTGATAAATTTCAAATCCACATCCGTTGAACTTCTAGTAATAGCAACATCTACATCATTTAATTTTGTTAAAAGTTCATCTTTAGGTAAATGTGCTGCTTCGATAAGCTCAACATCATCAGCTTTTCTTAAAAGTTCTACGCCTTTGTCTAATATCGCATCACATACAATAATTTTTTTCATAACCAAACCTCCTTTAATTTTGCATTTATGTTGTAAATTTTTAATTTGTCGATCAGTGTATTTAATACTTTTTCATTATTTGTATCTAAATAAATTGCCACTTCATCTTTACTCTGTGTTAAAGTGTATTTGATAAAAAAAGAATGCAGAGTTTGCTTTAAACAAAACATAGAATAAACATCATTTTTGTTTACATCGAGCATATAAAATTTTTGTTTTGGCTTTACTACAGAATCATCCATATTAAAACTCATATAAAATTCGTTTGCTGCTGGAGAAAAATCATTGATTTTAATATTTGAAAGTTTATCTTGCCAAGTTTGTGGTAACTCTTTTTTTATTTCATCAAAAGAATATTTAACATTTTGTGAGATAGGTAAATTCCCAATATCTACATATCTCACCATAAAAATAAAAGCAATAAATAAAATTAGGCTTAAAAAACCTAAAATACCATAAAGGGTATATTTTTTCATTTTTTATTATAAAAGTTGATCTTTGATAATATCACCTAAAGTTACTTTGTCATTATCATTGATTTCATTTAACGCTTCTCTTTCTTTCATTCTTGCAAGGCTTTTTACGCTTAAACGAATTCTATTTTTCTTTTCATCAATGAAAACAATCAAAGCTTCTATTGTATCACCTACTTTTAAACTTGAAAAATCAATATTACCTAAATCCTCTTTATGAATAAGCGCATCAACGCCTTCTTCAAGCTCTACAAAAACTCCAAAATCTTTAATATCTCTAATTTTACCAGATATAACATCATTTACTTGGTGTTTTTGAGCATAAACTTGAACAGGACTTTTTTGTAATTCTTTAGTACTTAAAGAAATTTTTTGATTTTCTTTATCTAGTCTAATGATTTTAACTTCTACAACATCACCAACTTTATACATATCTTTACATTTATCACTTCTATTCCAAGAAGCATCTTCATTATGCAACAAACCTTCTAAATTAGCAATTTTTATAAAGGCACCAAAATTAGTCACGGAAGTAACACTGCCTTTTAGCACATCACCTACTTTATACGATTTTAAAAACTCATCAAAAGGTTTTGCTAATAAATTTTTTAAAGAAACTCTAAGTCTTCTTTCTTTAGCATTAATTTCAATCACTTCCACATCAAGCTCTTGACCTTCGTTAATATAATCTTTTGGATTTTTAGCATTTTTATCCCAAGAAATTTCACTTATATGTAAAAATCCTTCTATATCATTTCCTAAATCTACAAAAGCACCATATGGTTCTATATTTGAAACCGTAACTTTAATAGTATCGCCAACTTCTAAACCATCTTTGATTTCATCCCAAGGATCAGGCATGGCAAGTTTTATAGATAAAGAAAGATGTTTTTTATCTTTATCATATTTAATCACTTTTACAGGAACTTTATCACCTTCATTATACAATGAACTAGGATTTACTGGTCCTTTATAAGAAATTTCACTATAATGAACTAAACCATCAACACCACCTACATCAACAAACATACCGTAAGTAGTGATTTTTTTAACAACACCTTTTATAATTTCTTCTTGATTTAATACATTTGAAATAATTTCTTTGCGTTTTTTTCTTTCCTCATCTACTATTTTTTTTCTAGAAACTACTATACTCTGAGCTTCTTTATCTATTTTTATAATTTTAACTTTAAAAGTTTTATTGATAATATTGTTTGAATCTTTAAAACTGCTTTGTGATTTTGGTAGGAAAAACTCCACTCCATTTTCATCCACAGCTACAAAACCACCTCTATTTTTACCAATGATTTTTACATCAAATATACTTTCATCATCTTTATAATTGTTAATAAATTCTTTAACTTTTTGTTTTCTTAAAGCTTTTTTATGAGAAAGTAAAGATCTGCCACCGCGAGAACCTACTATAGCAACTTCTAATGTATCACCTTCTTTGAAGATAAATTCGCCTTTTTCGTTTTGAATTTCTTCTGCTACTAAAATACCTTCTGATTTTTGTCCTACATTTACAAATACCTCATCGCCTTTAATCGCGACAATTATACCTTGTGTAGTTGCCTCCTCATCAGACTTAAAAGATTCTTCAAGCATTTGCTCAAAATCTTCTTCTATGATAATATCCTCTAGTCTGTTTTGAACTTTTTTGTTCACCTCGCTCATTGTGGTCCTTTGTTTTAAATTTTAATTGTTGATTATAGTATTGTTTTCTTTAAACTTAGTTAATTTTGGCGTATTCTTTGATTTTTTCCAAAACCAAATCAATCACCCAATCAGGTGTAGAAGCACCCGCACTAATGCCACATTTTTCTTTACCGCTAAACCATTCTTTCTGAATTTCTTTTTCATTTTCGATTAAATAACTATCTTCACAATAGTTTTTTGCTATCAAAAAAAGCTGTTTAGTATTGGCTGAGTTCTTCCCTCCAACTATTATCATTACATCACTTTTTTTAGCAAGTTCATTGATTGCTTCTTGATTTTTAAAAGTCGCATCACATATTGTATTAAAAATACGCACTTCCTTAACCCTAAGCATTAAAAAATTTACAATTTCCATAAATTTTTCTATCTTTTTTGTAGTTTGTGATACTACTGCAATTTTAGAAGGCAATTTAATATCAAGCAATTCTTTTTCATCAAGCACTACATAAGCTTTAGTACTTACATAACTTCTAACCCCTTTTACTTCAGGATGATTTTCATCCCCAAAAATAACAACTTCATAACCTTCATTGCTCATTTGCTCACAAATTTTTTGAGGTTTAGTCACAAAAGGACAAGTTGCATCAAAAATTTCTATATCTTTTTGCTTTAATTTTTCTAAATCTTGCTTTGTAATACCATGAGTTCTAATGATGGCTTTTTTTTCTGTGCTTAATTCATTGATATCATTTAATGTTTTAACATTATAATTTTTCCAAAGTCTTGTGATTTCTTCATTATTATGAATTAAAGGGCCTATGGTAGCTGCATCTTTAATCTGCTCGGCTTTTTTAATAGCTCTTTTTACTCCAAAACAAAATCCATAACTTTTTGCTAATTCAATCTCCAATCTTAGCTCCTATTTGCTTTAAAATCTCAATAAAATTTGGAAAAGAAGTTTTGATGCATTCACTATCATCTACTTCCATTCCACATCTTAAACCTAAAATTAAAAAACTCATCGCAATTCTATGATCTCCAAAGCTTTCTATTTTAGCATTTTTAACTTCGCCACCTTCTACTTCAAAGCCATCTTCAAATTCTTTTACTTTTATGCCGCATTTTTGCAAATTTAATACAATTGATTTGATTCTATCACTTTCTTTTACGCGCAATTCTTTAGCATTTTTTATAATGCTTTTTCCTTTTGCACAAGCAAAAGCTATAGCCAAAGCTGGAATTTCATCAATCAACCATGCGATATTTTCACTCACATTTACCGCCTTTAAAGGCGTACTTTCAACACAAATTTCTCCAATACTTTCAAAATCTTTATTAGTAATATTATAAGTGATCTTTGCACCCATTTTTTCTAAAATTTTAAAGGCTTCAATGCGTGTTTTATTTAACAAAACATTTTTTAAAACTACTTTTGAATAAGGTAAAATACAAGCAGCTAAGGCAAAATAAAAGGCTGATGATGGATCATTTGGTACACATACTTCAAATGCTTTTAATTTTTCTTTTAAAGGATTGATTTTGATAAAAGTTTTATCCTCATTTAAATACTCAATGCAAGCTCCCATTTTATTAAGCATAATCTCACTATGATCCCTTGAAAGCTCAATTTCTTTAAAATAACTTTCTTTTTTGGCAAATAAAGCTGCTAAAATTAAAGCTGATTTTACTTGAGCTGAAGCAATATTACTACTAAAGTCAAAACCATCTAACTTAGCCCCTTGTATGCAAATAGGCGCTAAATTTGCATTAGCTCTTCCAAAAATCTTAGCTCCTAAACTCATCAAAGGCCCACTCACTCGCTTCATTGGCCTAGCATTTAAATAACAATCTCCACTAAGAACAAAAAATTCATCTTCAATAGCACTTAAAAAACCTATTAAAAGTCTCATAGCTGTACCTGAATTTCCACAATCTAAAACGCAATTTGGAGATTTTATATATTTTGGAGCTTTAATATAAATTAATCCATCAATTTCTTCAACTTCAGCTCCTAAAGCTTGAATGATTGCTAAAGTATGTAAAGTGTCTTGTGCTTTTAGATAATTTTTAATCTTACAAGTTCCTTGAGTAAGCAAAGAAAAAATAGCAAAGCGATGAGATATAGACTTATCAGAAGCTATATCTTCAAGCTCTACTTTAAAAGAATCAATAGGACTTATCTTCATCGAAGTTTTAAACCATGCTCATCATCTAAAGCTTTGATGATTTTATCAATATATTCAAGGATAATATTATCTTCTAAAGTTTTTTCAAAATCTCTAAATACCAAATTAATAGTCAAGCTATAAAAATCGCCTAAATTTTCATCTGTATATAAATCTACCACTCTAAAGCTTTCTAATCTTTCGATATTTAATTTAGCAATAGTGTGTTTGATTTTTTCATATTCAAAACCCTTAGGTATTACTATACTTAAATCCCTGCTCATAGATGGAAATTTAGAATATGCTTTAGCGGTTTTAAAGTCTTGTTTTAAGCCTTCCAAATCAAGCTCACAAATATAAGTTTTAACCAAATCCCTTTCATTTTCTATACTTAAATGTACTCTACCTACAAAACCTATACGCTTGCCATTTTTATATACATTTGCTTGTTCATATGGGCTTAAAAATGCATATTCTGATTTTTGTAAACTAAACTCACCTATAATGCTTTTTAATTCTGCTAAAAAGGTATAAAAATCCACTAAAACAGGCTTGGCCTTATTTGTGATTTTAGCTTCTTCTTTATAGCCACTAAAGATCATCGCAAATTTAGCATGCTCGTTTGAAAACTCATCAAAAACACTACCACACTCAAAAAGTTTGATTTTCTTTTTTGAATTTCTTAGATTAAAGCTTACTGCATTTAAAAGATGATTTATCAAAGTACTTCTTAAAGTATTAAGTTCGTTAGTAATAGGATTAATGAGTTTGTTTTTAATACATTTAAATCCTAGCCGACTTAATTCTTCTTCATTATCCAAAACATAATGCACACTTTCAAAATATCCATTGTTGCTTGCTTTTAATCTTAAATTTTTAAGCTCTTGATAATCAAAATATACTTGATTTAAACGATTTTTTTCTCTAAATTCTAAAGCTTTTGATGGGATATTATCAATACCGATAATTCTTACTATTTCTTCACTAATATCAGCTATATTTACTATATCACTACGGTGAAGTGGAATTTTAATATTAAATTGTTCATCATTTACCACACTTATTTCAAAGCCTAGTTTTCTAAGAATTTTGACTAAATTATTTTTATCTATAGGCATACCAATGATTTTATCAACCTCTGCACCAAAAATCCCAATAATATTTGCTTCATTTTCTTTAAAAACTTGTTGACTTCCTGAAAAAACACTCATTGCGCTAATTTTTAAGCACTCATTAAATAAATATTCCATTCCCAAAGAAAGCTTAGGCTCACTGCCTCTTAAAGAACGATATATAGTGTCATTTTTCTTTTTATAAAAGGCTATTGCATTTGCTATAGTTTGAGGATGAGTATAGCTTGCTTCTATAATGATGATTTTACTCTCATCATTGATTTTAAATTTATCTTCTTGCTCTATACCCGCTAAAGCAATCAACTCATCTTTATAATAAACCCCATATTCTCCATGTTCTTGAGTTTTAATCTCTAAAACAATCTTTTCATCAATTTGACAATCTTGACAAAGCTTATGAAAATCATAAGCACAAAAAATCACTCCACTTGCATGAGTTGCATAAGTTAAAAGATTTTCTATGTTGTTATTTTTATATGCTTCAATCAAAGCAAGACGAATTTGTATCGTGATATTTAACTTAAATTCTTCTTTAATCTCTAGTGCCTTATAAGCAAAAAATCCTTCAACATCACTTTGATTTTTAACACTTAGTATTCTTCCTATACCTACGCTATTTTCACCTTCTTTTAAAGGATTTAATTCTTTTAAATTTAAATCAAGTGCTGCACTTAAATCTCTAGCAACACCATATAAACTCAAGCAATCCCCGCGATTTGGAGTAAGTTCTATTTCAATTAATTCATCATTAAACAAATCATATTCATTAAGAGCTTTTCCTAAAACTAACTCTCCCATACTTTCATCTAAAACCATAATACCTTCATTACTTTTTCCAAAACCAAGCTCACTAGAAGAGCAAATCATACCCATAGATTCAACCCCTCTAAGTTTGGCAGGTTTTATCTCAAGTCCGCTAGGAAGCACTGTACCTACTAAAGATACGGCTACAAATTGATCTTTATCAACATTTTTTGCACCACAAACAATTTGTAAGATTTCATTCCCAATATCTACTTTACAAATATTCAATTTATCTGAATTTTCATGTTTAACTTTTTCTAAAACCTTACCTATTACAACTTTTTGGGGAGCTTTAACACTTTTGAAACTATCAACCTCTAATCCTATGGAATTTAAAGTATTTACTATAGTTTGTGTTGATATTTCACTTAAATCAATCCATTCATTTAACCAATTTCTACTAATAATCATCTAAATTGCTCCAATAATCTTAAATCACCTTCAAACATAGAACGCAAATCAGGAATTTTATGTAAAAGCATAGCAAAACGCTCCACACCCAAACCAAAAGCATAACCACTTACATTTTTATAACCAACAAATTTATAAACATTAGGGTCAACAACGCCACATCCTAAAACTTCAAGCCATCCTGTTTGCTTACAAACCCTACATCCACAACCTTTACAAAACACACAAGAAATATCTACTTCAGCAGATGGCTCTGTAAAAGGAAAAAAGCTTGGTCTAAAACGCACTTTTACATCGCCAAACATATGTTTTAAAAAATGCTCTAGCATATCTTTTAAATTTGCAAAATTTACCTTATCGCCTTCTTCTACCACAAGTCCTTCTACTTGATGAAACATAGGGGTATGAGTAATATCAAAATCTCTTCTAAAAACTGCACCTGGTGCTATCATTCTAATAGGTGGTATTTGAGATAGCATAGTTCTAATTTGAACTGGAGAAGTTTGAGATCTAAGCAAGGTTTTATCTTCAAAATAAAAAGTATCTTGCATATCTCTTGCAGGATGATTTTGTGGTAAATTCAATGCTTCAAAATTATGAAAATCATCCTCGATCAAAGGCCCTTTTTCTATACTGAAATTTAAAGCTGTAAAATATTCTATGATTTTATCCATAGTTTGCATGATTGGGTGCAAAGCACCTGCATTTGAAGTTTCATCAAAAAAGCTAAAATCTTGCACATCTTGTTTCATTTTTTCATTTAAAGCTTTTTCTTCTAATTCTTTTAATTTTATTTGATAAGCCTCATTAAATTCATCTCTTGTTTTATTTAAACCATTGGCAAATTCTTTTTTTTCTTCACCTTGCAAATCTTTTAACTTTGCAAATTCTAAAGTCAAAATACCTTTTTTTCCTAAAACACTTACTTTTATATTTTCAAGCTCTGCTAAAGTATTTACAGAAGCAATTTTTTCTATCATATCTTGCAATTTTAGCTCCAACTAAATTTTTTTTAAACATTCTAATGTAAAATTATTTAAAATTAGCAAAAATAATAAAAAAAGGACTACTAAATGAGAGAAAAAACCGTATTTGAACTAATCGTAGAAGGAAAAATCCCTGCTAATAAAGTTTTAGAAAGTGAAAAATTTTTAGCTTTTCATGATATCAATCCTAAAGCACCTATTCATATTTTAATCATTCCAAAAGAACATTTTGAAAACTTTCAAGAATTAAGACCTGAATTAATGAGCGAAATGACACAATTTATCCAAGAACTAGCTACTCTTTTAGGACTTGATAAAAGTGGGTATAGATTAATCACAAATTGTGGAAAAAATAGCGGACAAGAAGTTTTTCATTTACATTTTCATATGTTAGGTGGATTTGAGCTTCCAAAAAATAAAGAAACCCAAATCAATCCTCAATCTTTATTCTAAAAAGAGCTAACTCTTTTTAGATAGCAGGACCAGCTAGTTTAAATTCTGCTCCTTCTTTTACATCTTCATAGCGTTTGAAATTTTCTATAAACATTTTTGCAAGCTTTAATTTAGTTTCTTCATAAGCTTTTTTATCCTCCCAAGTATTAACAGGGTTTAACAACTTACTTTCTACACCCGCTAATTCTTTTGGAACTGTAAGATTAAATAAATCATAGTTTTCAAACTCACAATTTTGTATGCTACCATCTAAAATCGCATTAATGCAAGCTCTAGTAGCTTTAATACTCATTCTTTTGCCTACACCATAAGCTCCACCGCTCCAACCGGTATTTACCAGATAAACATTTACATTATGCTTGCTGATTTTTTCGCCCAAAAGTTTTGCATAAACAGTTGGGTGTAATGGCAAAAACACTTCTCCAAAACAAGCTGAAAAAGTCGCAACAGGTTCGGTAATGCCTCTTTCAGTACCTGCTACTTTAGCAGTATAACCACTTAGAAAATAATACATTGCTTGTTCTTTACTAAGCTTACTAACCGGAGGTAAAACACCAAAAGCATCCGCTGAAAGGAAAATGATATTACTAGGATGACCTGCACTAAGGCTTGGTTCGTGATTTAAAATATGCTCTATCGGATAAGAAACTCTAGTATTTTCAGTTTTAGAACCATCATTGAAATCAACGCTTAAATCATCTTTTAAAACTACATTTTCTAAAAGTGCATTTTGCTTTATAGCTCCATAAATTTCTGGTTCACTTTGAGGATCAAGGTTAATGCATTTTGCATAACAACCTCCTTCAAAATTAAACACACCCTCATCATCCCAACCATGCTCATCATCGCCTATTAATTTTCTTTTTGGATCAGTTGAAAGAGTAGTTTTACCTGTACCACTAAGCCCAAAGAAAAGCGCTACATCACCTTTTTCTCCAACATTAGCACTACAATGCATAGAAAGTTTATTTTCTAGTGGAAGCCAATAATTCATCATAGAAAAAATTCCTTTTTTCATCTCTCCACCATACCAAGTTCCACCAATTACTGCTATATTTTTTTCTATGTTAAAAATGACAAAAACCTCTGAATTTAAACCATCTTTTTTATAATCTTCATTAATACATTTGCAAGCATTATACACCACAAAATCAGGTTTAAACTCACTAAGTTCTTCTTCTTTTGGACGAATAAACATATTTTTTACAAAATGTGCTTGCCATGCAATTTGAGTTACAAAACGCACAGCTTTACGACTTTTTAACGAAGCTCCACAATATGCATCTTGGATATAAATATCACTATTACTAAGCTGTTTTTTAGCTTTTGCTAAAAGCTTTTCAAATAATTTCTCACTAATAGGCTGATTAATCTTACCCCAAGCAATGTATTTTTGCGAAGGATCTTGTTTTACAAAATATTTATCTTTAGGACTTCTTCCAGTAAAAATCCCTGTATCTACACTAAAGGTGCCATTTTTAGTACATACACCTTCATTATTGTTTTTTTCGTGCTTTAAAAGCTCATCATAGCTAAGATTGTGAAAAACTTGTCCGATATTTTCTAAGCCTAAATTTTCTAAACCTTTCATCTTTACCTCCTTATTTATAAGTCATTAAAGCTTGACCTTCACTTACGCTCTCACCAGCATTTACTAAAAGTTCTGCAATTTCTCCATCTTTACTTGCACTAATCTCAATTTCCATTTTCATAGCTTCAAGTACAGCTACAACTTGACCTGCCTTTACACTATCATTTTCTTTAACTAAAATTTTAAATACATTTGCATTCATACTTGCAACAATAGCATTATCACTTAATTGAGTTTTTGCAACTTTTGCATTATCTGCACTTACTTTTACAGCACTTTTAACATTAACATCTCTATCAAAACCTGCACTTACTTCTACATGGTATTTGTTACCATTAACTGAAACGGTAAATTGATTTTCATCGATAAGACTTGATTTTAATTTGCTATTTTTTCTAACATTAACCTTAGCTTCGCCTTTTAAGAAAGCTATGCCTTTTTCTTTACAAGCTGCAACGATAAAAATATTTTCTTCACTTGTTTCTAAATTTTCTTTTTCTAATAAGTTTTTAATATAAGCTATACTTTTGCTCTCATCAGCATCAGCAATATCTGTGGCTAATTTTGTAGTTGGTTCTAGTTTTAATTGCTCACTTGCAAGCTTAATTACTTCAAGATCTGGAGCAACGGGAGTTTTTCCAAAATATCCTAAAACCATTTTTCCATATCCATCTGCAATTTTTTTCCAAGGACCAAACATTACATTATTAAAAGCTTGCTGGAAATAAAACTGCGATACAGGAGTGACAGAAGTACCATAACCACCTTTTTCTACTACTTCTTGCATAGCTTTTATAACTTGAGGAAATTTATCTAAAATATTATTATCTCTCATCATTTGCGTATTAGCAGTTAATGCTCCACCTGGCATAGGTGAAAAAGGTATTAAAGGATTTACCGCCGTTGCTTCAGGTGGTAGAAAATAATCTTTTAAACAATCTTTTAATACTTCTTCGTATTTTAAAATTTTTTCTTCATCTAAACCAAGATCAAAATTGCTTCCTTTTAGAGCATGAAGCATTGTTAAAATATCAGGTTGAGAAGTACCACCACTAACAGGAGCTGCAGCTAAATCTATACCATCAACACCTGCTTCTAAAGCCGCTAAATAGCATGCTATGCTTACCCCTGCGGTTTCATGCGTATGTAATCTTATATGCATATTTTCAGGCAGGTTTTTTCTAGCCATTTTAATAACTTCATAAATTTTATTTGGATTTGAAGTTCCGCTTGCATCTTTAAAACAAATACTATCAAAAGGAATTTGAGCTTGTAGAATTTCTTTTAAAATTCTTTCATAAAATGGCACATCATGCGCACCTTTACATTTTGGAGGTAAATCCATTAAAGTAATGGTAATTTCATGTTTTAAACCATGTTTAACTATACATTCTCCACTAAATTTTAAATTATTTACATCATTTAATGCATCAAAATTTCTTATTGTAGTTGTGCCGTGTTTTGCAAACATTTTTGCATGCAAATTGATAATTTCTTTACTACCTGTATCAAGTGCTACGGTATTAACCCCTCTTGCAAGAGTTTGTAAATTTGCATCTTTTCCAACGATGGCTCTAAATTTGTCCATCATTTCAAAAGCATTTTCATTCAAATAAAAAAATAGACTTTGGAATCTAGCTCCACCACCAAATTCAAAATGCTTAATATCTGCTTCTTTAGCTGCTTCTAGGGCAGGAAAAAAATCATTCATTAAAACTCTAGCACCATAAACAGATTGAAAACCATCCCTAAATGTGGTATCCATCACATCAATTAACTTTTTAGCCATAATTTTTCCTTATTTTTACATCTTTGCAATTATAACTCTACTTTCTTAAAAAATAAATTTATAAAATTTGATTTAACATAATGATAATAATCGCAATAGGTGCAACAAATCTAAGTAAAAAATACCATACTTCAAAAATACTTCTACTCATAAACTTAGAAAATAAATTGTAAATTTTTATTTTTTCCACAAAAAATCCTACGAAAATAGCACTTGCAATAGCTCCAAGTGGGAGCATAAAATTAGAAGTTAATTTATCTAAAATATCAAAAAAACTTAAACCAAAAAAACTAAAGCTAGCCCCATAATTAGCACTAAAAGATAAAATACAACTCATTCCCAAAAGAAAGACTACAAAGCCTATAAAAACCAAAGCTTTTTTTCTTGAAATTTTATATTCATTTACAAGATAAAAAGTAAAAGGTTCTATCATAGAAACTGCTGAAGTAATCCCTGCAAAAAATAAAGCTAAGAAAAAATAAAAAGCTAAAAAATGTCCAAAGATAGCACCTAAATTAGAAAATAAAGTTGTTAAAGATATAAATACAAGCCCAGCTCCTTCTGCAGGATTAGCATTAAATTTAAATATAAAAGTAAATACAATAAGTCCCATCATCAAACCTATACTGATATTTAAAAGCACAATTATGGCCGAACTTGTAATTAAATTTGTATCGTCTTTTAAAGAGGCTGCATAAGTGGTAATACAACCTATACCTAAACATAAAGTAAAAAAAGCAAGACCTAAAGCTGTTAAAACAGAGTTTAAACTAAGCTTGGTAAAATCAGGATAAAACAAATAAACAAAAGCTTCCTTAAAACCATCTTGAAAAAAACAATATACTAGCATTAAAACAAGCATAATAAACAAACTTGGCATAATCCAAACATTAAGTTTTTCTATACCGCTTTTAACCCCTCTTGAAACAACAAACAAGGTAAGAAAAAAAGCAATTAAAAAATACAAACTACTTTCTAAAATACTATTTTGTATTAAATTTCCAAATAAAGCTCCTGCTTCTTGAGTATTGCTAGGTAGATAATAAATCGAAGTTATCATGTATTTTAAAACCCAACCCATAATAACAAGATAAAAAGATAATACAAAAATTCCACCGAGCATAAAAAATCCAGCAAATTTCCATTTTTGAGCATATTTAGTTGCTAAGCTTTTATAAGCATTTACAGGATCACTCTGACTTAATCTTCCCATAGCAATTTCAGCCAAAAATACACAAAATCCTATACTAATAGTCAAAAGCAAATACAAAAGCACAAAAGCAAAACCACCATTTTGGCCTACTAAGGTTGGAAATTTCCAAGCATTTCCAAGCCCTATAGCTCCACCTGCTACTGCTAATACAAAACCTATTTTAGAAAATTTATCATTCATTTTAACACCTTAGAAAAAAAGCTGTCTGGCCATGATTAAAATAACCGCTAATGGAGAAATGTATCTTAAAAAGATATACCAAATTTCAAAATATATCCCACGCATAAATGGGTAAAATAAAGTTTGTAAAGCTTCTTTTTTAAGCACAAAACCCACAAAAAATGCTGTAATTAAAGCAGAAATTGGCATTAATAAATTTTGTATGAAAAAGTCTAAAATATCAAAAAAACTTTTCCCAAAGAAATTTAAACTTGATGCACTTACATGATAAAAAGAAAGTATAGATAAACTTCCAAGAAAATAAACAATCATACCCACAAAAACCAAAGCTTTTTTTCTTGAAATTTGATAACGATTTATAAGATAAAAAGTAAAAGGTTCTATCATAGAAATAGCCGAAGTAATCCCTGCAAAAAATAAAGCTATAAAAAAGGCTATGGCTAAAACATTTCCCAAAAATCCTAACTTTGCAAAAAGCGTTGTTAATGATATAAATATAAGTCCTGGACCTTGTTGAGTAGGATCGGCTCCGAATTCAAATATAAAAGTAAATACAATAAGTCCCATCATCAAACCAATGATAGTATTAATAATGATAATATTTAAAGCACTGCTTATAAAATTTGTTTTATCGGGCAAACTTGCTGCATAAGTTAAAATCACACATACACCCAAAGACATACTAAAAAATGCAAGCCCTAGTGCATCTAATATAGAATTAACACTTAATTTTGAAAAATCAGGTACAAATAAAAACTCACTTGCTTTAGAAAAACCATCCATACTAAAAGAATATCCAAGCATTAAAATAAGCAGTATAAATAAGCTTGGCATCATCCAAACATTGAGTTTTTCTATACCACTTTTAACACCTTTTGATACTACATAAAAAATTACTATAAACACAAAAGTAAAACATATAAATTGAGATAAAACATCATTAGAAAGTAAATTTCCAAAAATAGCGCCTGCTTCTTTTGTATCTTTAGGTAATTCAAAAAACCCAAAATAAGCATATTTTGCTATCCAGCCTATAACAACACTATAAAAAGACACTAGAATAATAGCACCAAGCATAAAAAATCCTGCGAGCGACCATGCTCTTTTATTTTTTGGCGCTAAAGTATGATAAGCATTTACAGGATCTTTTTCACTAAGTTTTCCTATGCTAAGTTCGGCTAAAAATATCACAAAAGCCACACCCAAGGTTAAAAGTAAATATACCACCACAAAAGCTGAACCGCCATTGTTACCCACTAAAGTTGGAAATTTCCAAGCATTTCCAAGTCCAACAGCTGAACCTGCTACCGCTAATACAAAGCCTATTTTAGAAAATTTTTCATTCATCTTTTAACCTTAAAAAAATAATTGTTTTGCCATGATTAAAATCACAGCTAAAGGCGAGATATATCTTACAAAAAAATACCAACACTCAAAGTATTTACCCCTCATATAAGGATAAAATAAAGTTTGTAAAGCTTCTTTTTTAAGCACAAAACCTACAAAGATTGCACCAAATAATCCACCTAAAGGCATCATTAAATTTGAAGCAATAAAATCTAATATATCAAAAAAACTTTTTCCAAAAAATTCTAAAGAATCTTTACTCCACTCAATTCCTGATAAAATACATAAACTTCCCAAAAAATACACAATGAAAGCTATAAAAATCAAAGCTTTTTTTCTTGTAAAATTATAAGAATTGATTAAATAAAAGGTTAAAGGTTCTATCATGGAAACTGCTGAAGTAATCCCTGCAAAAAACAAAGCTATAAAAAAAGCCACAGCTAAAATATTTCCCAAAGGTAAAAAGCCAATTGGGTCAATATTTGAAAACAAACTCATCAAAGATACAAAAATTAAACCTGGACCTTGTTGAGCTGGATCTCCATTAAATTCAAATATGAAAGTAAATACAATAAGTCCCATCATAATACCAATAATAATATTAATAATGATAATGTTAATAGTGCTTGTAATAAAATTTGTTTTATCAGATAAACTTGCAGAATAAGTTATAATCGAACCAACTCCAATAGATAAAGAGAAGCAAGCAAGCCCCAATGCACTTAAAAATGCTCCTACACTAAGCTTAGAAAAGTCCGGAGAAAATAAAAACTCACTTGCTTTAGAAAAACCATCCATACTAAAAGAATATCCAAGCATTAAAATAAGTAGTATAAATAAGCTTGGCATCATCCAAACATTGAGTTTTTCTATACCACTTTTAACACCTTTTGATACTACATAAAAAATTACTATAAACACAAAAGTAAAACATATAAATTGAGATAAAACATCATTAGAAAGTAAATTTCCAAAAATAGCGCCACTTTCTTCTATACTTTTTGGTAAAGGAAAAAACCCAAAATAAGCATACTTAACAATCCATCCTATTATCACGCTATAAAAAGAAACAATCAAAATAGCACCTATTAAAGAAAAACCAACTATAGACCAAGCTCTTTTATGTTTTGGAGCTAAAGTATAATAGGCATTTACAGGATCTTTTTCACTAAGTTTTCCTATGCTAAGTTCAGCCAAAAATATCACAAAACCTACTCCCAAAGTCAAAAGCAAATATAAAAGTACAAAGGCTGAGCCTCCATTTTGTCCTACCAAAGTTGGAAATTTCCAAGCATTTCCAAGTCCAACAGCTGAACCTGCTACCGCTAATACAAAGCCTATTTTAGAAAATTTTTCATTCATAAAGATAACCTTAAATTTATAAAACTATAAAAATTTTTAATGTAGCTAAAAAAAACTTTAATTTATTTTAAAATATATAATATTAATTTAAATTTCAATAATTTTAAAGTTATATTTGTATATAATTTCGCTTTTATAAATCACGAGTAGGGATACGCAAGCCGAAAGGATTTAAATTTTTACAAGGAAAAACTATGAAAAAAATCGTATTTTTAATGCTAGCTTTAAGCGGTTTTGCATTTGCGGCTGAAGGTTCTATGAATCAATGGTTAGCTTCTTTTTCTATCTTAGCAGCAGGTTTAGGACTTGGTGTTGCAGCTTTAGGTGGAGCTATCGGTATGGGTAATACTGCAGCAGCAACTATAGCAGGTACTGCTAGAAACCCTGGTCTTGGTGGTAAATTAATGACTACTATGTTTATTGCTTTAGCGATGATTGAAGCTCAAGTTATTTATGCGCTTGTTATTGCTCTTATCGCTCTTTATGCTAATCCATTCCAAGCATTAGTAGCAGCTTAAAATTTTCAAAGCCCTCTTATGGGGCTTATGCGGTTATGGTGGAATTGGTAGACACGCCATCTTGAGGGGGTGGTGCGCTCAGCGTGTGCGAGTTCAAATCTCGCTAACCGCACCATTTTTATTTTTTAAGGATTATCAAAACAAAATGACTTTCTATATTTTAGTCAGTGCAATAGCTTTTTTAATTCTTTTTTTTGCCGTAAAAAAATATACTCTAAAACTAGATGAACAAGCCTTACTTGAACCTATTAAAAATGATATTTATCCTGAATTTTGTGATCTAATTAACGAAGAGATAAGAAATATAAAAAATAATCTTTTACAAAATACCTTTACACTCCAAGATGAAAATTATAAAGATGAATTTTTAGAGAATTTAAGCAATATGAGTAGAAAACTTAATCATATCCAAACAATGAATTTAAGTAAAAGAAATAATGCTTTATGGGAAGAAACACTTTTTGGATTTTTAAAAGAGCTTGAAGAACTTAACAAACAATATCTAAATGACAATGAGAAAATTAACGATGAAATAAGAAATTCTCTCCAAGAAAAATTTTATAATTTAACAAAAAGCTAATATAAACAAATTATTTATTTTAAAAAGCACTATATAATTCCGAATTATTTTATAAAGGGGTTTTATGTTTATCAACAAGAAAAAAATTAATGAACAAATTACTCAATTAGAGCAATCTAATCAAACTTTTCAAGATATACTTAATGCTATTAGCAAAACTATGGCCATGATAGAATTTCAAACAGATGGAACTATTATTAATGCTAATGAAAATTTTCTAAAAACTATGAATTACTCTTTAAATGAAATCAAAGGTAAACATCATAGTATGTTTTGTTTACCAGAGGTTGTAAAGTCACAACGCTATGTTGATTTTTGGAGAGATTTAAAAAATGGTATATCAAGAAATGGACTTTTTAGACGCATTGCAAAAGGCGGGAAAGATATTTATCTTGAAGCCAATTATCTTCCTATTTTAAACCAAAACAATGAAGTGTATAAGGTTATTAAATTTGCAAATGACATTACTCAAAGAAACTATGAAATGCTTGATCTAAAAAACACCATAGATGCTGCTAATCGTTCTATGGCTATTATTGAATTTAATCCTTATGGAGAGATTTTAAATGCTAATGAAAACTTCACTCAAACCATGGGTTATTCACTAAGTGAAATCAAAGGAAAACACCATAGTATGTTCTGCGAGGAAAAATTTAGAAATTCCAAAGAATATACAATTTTTTGGGAAGAGCTAAGAAGTGGTAAATTTCAATCAGGAAAATTCATACGCTTTGGTAAAAACAGCAAACTAATCCATTTAGAAGCAAGCTATAATCCTATCAAAAATGATGATGGAGAAATTTACAAAGTTATTAAATTTGCAACAGATATTACCGAACAAGTTGTAAGAGATGAGGAAAAATTAAAGCTCATTAGTGAATTAGCTGAACAAAATGATAATCTCACTCAAGAGGGCGATAGTGTTATAGAAAATACGGTTCAAAATATTCAAGGCATTGCTGATATGATGAACAATAGTAGTAATCTCGTATCATCATTAAATGAGCAATCAGAAGAAATTAAAAATATTATTCAAACCATTAGCGATATAGCTGATCAAACCAATCTTTTAGCTCTAAATGCGGCTATTGAGGCAGCGCGTGCGGGTGAGCATGGTAGAGGTTTTGCTGTTGTTGCTGATGAAGTTAGAAATCTAGCTGAAAGAACTGGACATTCAGTAAATGAAATCACTACTACCATTAATTCTATCAGAAATGTAACAGCTGAAGTTGTACAAAGCATTAAAGATGGCTTAAGTGGCGTAAATCAAAGCGTGGATTTAGCCAAAGAAGCTAGAGAATGTATGGAAAAAATTAGAAATAGTTCAGCTCAAGTAGCTCAAGCTATGCAAGATAAATAAAAGTTTTTAGCTTAAAGGCTAAAAACTTTTCCTGCTATAAAACTTTTTTCTACCTTACCTTGCAAGATATCATTTGCATATAAACCTTCTCCATTAAAAGAAAGTTTTTCATCAAATACAACTAAATCAGCATCAAAACCAAGTCCTATTTTACCTTTATTTAATCCTAAAAATTGCGCTTGATTATAGCTTGTAAAATCACATAATTCTTTCCAAGTTAAGATACCTTCTTTTACTAAATATGTAAAACATAAACTCATATATATAGCTATGGCATTAACTCCAAAACCTGCTTCATCAAAAGCCAAATCTTTTTTAGTGTTAGGAGCATGTAAAGAACTTAAGAAAGTAATTTTCTTATCTTGAAGCAACTTTTTAAGATTTGTTACTTCATCTTTTGTTCTTAATGGAGGTAAAATTTTTGCTTGAGTGTTAAAATTTTCACAAGTACTTTCATCTTTGATTAAATGATGAATTGAAATTTCACTATATTGATCATGCAATAATTCAAACGATCTTGCAATTGCTAAAGAGCTAAAACAAGCTTTGTTTTTATAAAATTTCACTAGTTCTTTCATTTTTGCCACTTCACTAGTTTCAGCTATATTACTAATTCCTATAAGTCCTAATTCAAAACTTATTTGTCCATCGTTCATCACTCCATGATCATCAAAACTCTCATCAAAACACTTTAAAAATACAGGGGTTGATTTCATATTGGCATATTGCATACATTGTCTTAAATAATTTGCACCCAAAGTACTTGAAAGCTCTAAGCCTTTTGCACCCATATCAATTAAGGTAGCAATATTTTTTAATTTTTCTGTTTTATCTAATACATTAATAGTAGGTAAAACATTAATATCTAAAGATTTTAATTTATCAAAATAAAGCGCATAGCCTTGAGTGTTAGCTTCTAAACTATCTTTTAAAACAATAGTCCCTACCCCACCTTTTAAGCATGCTTTTTCAAGATCATATAATTTATCTATACTAAATTCATTATCAAGCAAACTAACATTTAAATCAATAAACGAAGGAAGTAAAGTTTTACCTTCTATATCAACAATATACTCATCATCATTTAAATCATTAGTAATTTGAGTAATTTTCCCATCTTCTATTTTAAGATCAAGCTTTTGTTCGCCATAAATTTTTGCATTTTTGATGATCATGATATTTCCTCCTTTGATGACATCAAATCTTTCAAAGATTCCCAAGCATTCTTACCCTCTAGCATTAAGACTACTTCGTTAACAATCGGGGTATAAATTTGAAATTGTTTTGATAAAGAATGTATAGCATAAGCAGTTTGCACTCCTTCAGCTACCTCGCCAAGTTCCATTAAAATATCTTTTATATTTTTGTCACTAGCCAAACTCAAACCTACTCTATAATTTCTTGATAAGTTACTTGAAGCTGTTAAAAATAAATCTCCAGCCCCACTAAGCCCTAAAAATGTTTCTTCTTTAGCATTAAAAAATTGCCCAAAGCGGTGCATTTCTACTAAACCTCTTGAAACTAAAGAAGCTCTTGCATTATTGCCTAAATTTAAACCATCGCAAACTCCACTTGCAATTGCTAAAACATTCTTATATGCACCACAAATTTCAGCGCCTTTAACATCAGAACTTGTATAGGTTTTAATATAATTTGGAAAAAAACTTGCAAATTGATTACAAAGCTCTTGATTTTTACCACTAACAACCAAAGCACAAGGTTTTTTTTCTAAAACTTCACTTGCAAAAGAAGGACCACTTAAAAAACAAAGTCTATCACTACTTATGAACTCACTAAAAACCTCATCCATAAATTTTAAACTTTTACAATCAATACCCTTAGAAGCTACAAGAATTTTTTGATTTAAATCTTTAAAATTATTTGCAAGCCATTCATGCATTCCTTGAGCATATAAAGCAAAAACTAAATATTCATATTCTAAAGCTTCTTTGGTACTAACAAAATAAGAAAGATCTTTTTCGTGAAAAGAAGTTATTACACATTCATTTTTAACGCTCAATGCATCATATAAAGCACTTCCCCATTTTCCTGCACCAACAACTGCTATTTTCATATTTAACCAAGTTTTGCTTTTAAAATTTCATTTACCTTAGCAGGATTAAATGCACCCTTACCTGCTTTCATTGCCTGACCGACAAAGAAACCAAAAAGTTTATCTTTACCACTTTTATATTCAGCTACTTTATCTTCATTGTTTGCTAAAATTTCATCAATAATCTTTTCAATAGCACCATCATCACTTACTTGTTTTAAACCAAGTTTTTCAATAGCATCATCAATTTCAACTTCTGTATTTTCAAATACATAAGCTAAAATATCCTTACCTGCTTTAGCACTAATAACACCTTCTTCTATACGTTTGATCAAAACAGCTAATTTTTCTTGTTTTATAGGTGAATTTTCTATAGTCAATTCGCCTTTTAGAAGCCCCATTAACTCTGTCGTAAGCCAAGTAACACAAAGTTTTGGATTTAATTTTTGATTAATTAGATACTCAAAATATCTACAAAGCTCTAATGAAGAAACAATCACTTCACTATCACTTTCTTTAATACCCAATTCACTCACAAATCTAGCTTTTTTCTCATCAGGAAGTTCAGGTATATCTTGATTTAGCATTTCATCATCTAAAATTACAGGTAAAAGATCAGGATCAGGGAAATATCTATATTCAGCAGAATCTTCCTTACCTCTCATACTTCTAGTAACTAAATTAACCGTATCAAATAATCTTGTTTCTTGCACAACTTCTTGATCGTATTTTCCATCTTCCCAAGCTTCACTTTGGCGTTTTACTTCATACTCAATCGCCTTTTGGATAAAACGGAATGAATTTAAATTTTTAATCTCCACTCTAGTATAAAGCTTATCATCACCCTTTGGACGAATACTAACATTAGCATCACATCTAAAACTACCTTCTTGCATATTTGCATCTGAAATGTCTAAAAATCTTATAATAGAATGTAATTTTTTCAAATAAGCCACTGCTTCATCGGAACTTCTAAGTTCAGGTTCACTGACAATTTCAAGCAAAGGCGTGCCTGCTCTATTTAAATCTACTTTTGAAAAATTACTCTCATGTATATTTTTTCCTGCATCTTCTTCTAAATGAGCCCTAGTGATACCTATGCGTTTATTTTCTCCATTTACATTGATAAATAACTCACCATTTTCCACTATAGGAATATCAAATTGCGAAATTTGATAAGCTTTTGGTAAATCAGGATAAAAATAATTTTTTCTATTAAAAATACTTTTTTTATTTATAGTTGCATTAACTGCTTTTCCAAATGCTATGGCTTTTTTCACTGCTTCTTGATTTAATACAGGTAAAGCACCTGGTAAAGCTAAACATGTTGGGCATACATTAGTATTTGATTTTTCTCCAAAAGAAGTTGCACATGAACAAAAGATTTTTGTTTTTGTATTTAATTGTGCATGAACTTCGAGTCCTATAACAACTTCAAACATTAAAATTTTCCTTAGAATTTTTTGTTTATTCTAGCGTTTTTTATTTCAAAAAGAGTTTAAAAAAGAATAAAAGAAGAAGATTAAAAAAGAAAAAAGCAAAAAATATTTTTTGCTTTTTAAAAATTAATGATGCTCATCAACTACAGTTGCACCTGCTAAATAAACATAAGTTAAAATCATAAAAATAAAAGATTGTAAAAATGCCATAAAAGTTAAAAGCATATAAGCAGGCAATGGCGCAACCCAAGGCACAAGAGCTAAAATAACTGCTAAGAATAAATCATCTCCCTTGATATTACCAAATAAACGGAAAGATAAAGAAATAACTCTTGAAAAATGAGAAACCACTTCTATAGGAAACATCAAAGGTGCTAGAATTTTCACAGGTCCCATGAAATGTGCAAAATACTTAAAAAATCCTTGAGTTCTAATACCTTCAAAATGATAATACACAAATACTATAATAGCCAAAGAAGCACTAAAATTTAAACTTGCTGTTGGAGCTTCAAAACCAGGGATGATTCCTATAATATTACTAAAAAATACCATAAAACCTATAGTTGCAACTAAAGGTAAATATTTTCTAGCAGCTTCATCACTACCCATAGTATCCCTACCCATGCTTAAAATGCCTTCCATATAAGCTTCAGCCAAATTCTGACTACCTCTTGGGACAATTTGCATAGATCTTGTAGCAAGTTTTGCTAAAATCAAAGAAATCACAACCACTATACCCAAATGAAAAAAGTATGCAAAAGTGTGGCTAGAATCTATAAAAGAACTAAATAAAAATAAATCTTTCATTAAAAATCCTTAGCAGAATAAATATTTCAAAGCTAATATTATAAAAAAAAATTGCTTATATTTTAATGAAAATTCATTTTATTAGCGCAAAAATATCCACCCAAAATCGCACCTGTAAAACCACCTCCAGGAAATATAAAAGCATTAGCAAAATATAAATTTTCTATACTTTTACTTTTATAATGCAATCTATATTTAACCCCTTCTTGATCTTGAGAAAATCCATAAATTGTACCCTCGTAAGCTTTAGTATATCTTTGTATAGTTTTTGGCGTGGCTAATTCTTGATGGATTAAGTGTGAACTTAAATTTGGAAAAATCTCATCAAGCCTTTGCACTATGGCTTTTAATACTTCTTCTTTTTTAGCTTTATAATCTTGCTTATTTAAATCCCACTCTTGATAATTTGAACTAAAAGCTACAACACCTATGTATTTATCACTAGCTAAGCCACTATCAACCTTAGAATAATTCACAAAAGCCATAGGCCTTTGTTTAATATCTAGTTTTAAAATATTAGTGTTTTCATACGAACTATTTAAAAAATCATCTTCGAATATAAAATTGCAATAATCCATATTTTCATAAATTTTAGAAATATCTTTATCATAAATAAAATAAGCGCTCACTAAAGAACAAGCACGCTTTTTAGATTCTATTGCTTTGATTTCTTGGGTTAAATTTAACTCTTTAAGCAAGTCTTTATATACGATTAAAGGATCGCAATTTGCGATGATATTTTGCGCATGGATGGTATATTTTTGATTATTTTGAATGTATTCTACTCCATAAGCTTTTTGTTCTTTTGTGAGTATTTTAACAACTTCAGCCTTAGCTAAAACCTGCCCTTGATTTTCTTTGATAACCTCAGCCAAAGCATCACTTAAAGCTTGCGAGCCACCTTTAATATACACCCCACCATCATAATAATGCTTTTGAGCAATGCCATGAAAACTGAAAATAAATTCTTTACTATCATGATGATAATAACTCATATTTGCATTTAAAATCTTTTTTAGCTTATCATTTTTAATATAAGCATTTAAAACATCATAAACTTTTTTATTAAACAATCTATTTTTAATAAATATCCAAGCAGTGTCAAAAGGAAACAACAATAACTCACTTAATTTTAAATCCCAAGGAAATCTTCGAATAGCATAAGCTTGCGTTTTTATAGCTTTAAAATATTTATCTATACCTTTGCACTCTTGCGGAAATTCTTTTTTCAAAACTTCTTTTACTTTTTCTATACCATGAGGTAAAGTTAGATTATAATTTTTACTTTTAATACTCCATGCACTTGGTAAAGGTAAAATTTCAATTTTATCCTTTATACCAAGTTTTTCAAAAACCAAATGCTTCATATCAGTTTTTGCTTCACCTAGGTCCATCTCATGAAGTCCCGCATCAATTAAAGCGCCTTTTCTTTTAAAACAAGTAGCACAACCACCAATTAAAGAATGCTGTTCTAAAACTAAAACTTTTTTTCCATTTTTAGCTAAAAAAGCGCCTGCACTTAAGCCTCCAAGTCCCGAACCTATAATGATTACATCAAATTTTACATCCATTCTAAAACCTCACGCAATTCTTTAGCTACAAAACATTTTAAGCCAAGTTCCTCCATAGGTTTTACAGGTACTATGGCATTTTTAAATTTTTGCATTTTAGCTTCTTTTAAACGCACATCAAGTGAAAATACTTCTTTGATTTCACCATTTAAACTAAGCTCACCCACAAAAACACTATCTTTACTCAAAGGGCGGTTTTTAAAACTTGAAATAATTGCTGCAACCACCGCTAAATCCGCTGCAGTTTCACTAATTTTTACCCCACCACTTACATTAATAAAAACATCATAATGCCCCAAGGGAATTTCAAGCTTTCTCTCTAGTAAAGCTATAAGCATATCTAAACGATTTTTTTCATAGCCTGTTGCACTACGCTTTGGATAAGCACTCTCACAAACTAAGGCTTGAATTTCTAGCACTAAAGCTCTGCTTCCTTCCATCACCACACTCAAAGCGCTACCACTTACTGCCTTACCACGCGTAAAAAATCTATTAGCTATATCTTTAGCACTAATCAAGCCCTTGGAAGTCATTTCAAAAATACCAACTTCGGAAATATTTCCAAAACGATTTTTAAAGCCTCTTAAAATTCTTATTTCTTTATTGGCATCGCCTTCAAAATAAAGCACTACATCTACCATATGTTCTAAAATTCTAGGTCCAGCTATAGCCCCATCTTTAGTGATATGTCCTATGATAAAAGTGCTAATATTATTGGCCTTAGAATAGCGCATCAACTCAAAAGTAATTTCTCTAACTTGAGTGATACTACCTGCTGCTGAAGTAATTTTATTAGAATATAAAGTTTGAATAGAATCAATAATTAAAATTTCATAATCTTTTTTAGAAAGCTCGCTTAAAATATCTTCTAAGCAAAGCTCAGTAAGTAAAAATAAATTCTCACAATTTGCATTTAAACGATCTGCACGCAGTTTGATTTGAGATTTACTCTCCTCGCCACTTACATAAAGCACTTTTTTACCACTTTTAGCCAAATTCGAAGCAATTTTTAATAAAAGTGTGGATTTTCCAACCCCGGGTGAACCCCCAATTAACACTAAAGAACCCACAACAAGCCCACCACCTAAAACTAAATCAAGCTCATTATCATCCGTGCTAATGCGTGTGAAATTTTCTGCTATAACATCATTTATACATACTGCAGAACTTGGAGTATTTGAGAATGAATTTAACTCTTTTAAAACCTTAACTTGTTCTTGCTTTAGCTCAACAAAACTATCCCAAGAACCACATTCAGGACATTTGCCTAGCCATTTACTTTGTTGATTTCCACAAGCTTGACATTCAAATAAAATGTGTTTTTTAGCCATAAATTAAGCAAAAATCTCTTCAACTAAAGTTTTAACATATTCACTAGGGTTAAACTCATGAATTTGTCCTAATTGTTCCCCTACTCCTACATATAAAATAGGAAGTTCAAGCTCTCTTGCTATGCTAAATAAAGCTCCACCTTTGGCAGTTCCATCAAGTTTTGTAATAATCACTCCATCAAGTTTTACTAAATCATTAAAAGCTTTTGCTTGCAAAATTCCTGCTACACCTTGAGTGCCATCAAGCACAAGGATTTTTCTATGAGGAGCTCCTTGCATAGCTTTATCACTTATGCGGACAATTTTTTCAAGCTCATTTGCAAGATTTTTTTTATTTTGCAAGCGTCCTGCTGTATCTAAAATAACCCTATCATAGTTTTTTGCCAAAGCTTTAGAAATAGCATCATAAGCAACTGCCGAAGGATCATGTCCTTGTGAAGTAGCTATGATATCTATATTTAATTTTTGTGCCCATAATTTTAACTGCTCTATAGCTCCTGCTCTAAAAGTATCACAAGCTCCAAGTATAACTTTTTCACCATTTTCTTTATGCAAATGTGCCATTTTAGCAATGCTTGTAGTCTTACCTACCCCATTTACACCTAAAATCAAATCCACAAAAGGCTTAACATTAGCAAGTTCAGGCTTATCATAAATAAAATAAGTCCCCATAACACGCTCTAAATCAGTCTTTTTAACATCATCACTTGGAGGAAGATAATAAATAATCTCTTCAACTATCTCATACGCCACATCAGCTTCTAAAAGCATTTCTTCAAGCAAATCTTTAGTAATGATTTTATTTGAAGCCTTAACTAAATGAATACTTTCTAAGGTTTTTTTCAAACCATTTTTTAAAAATCCAAACATTACATTATCGCTTTTTGTATATCTATATCTAACATTTCTTCAGGAATTAAACCTAAATACTCTTTAACTTTTTCGCCCTTTGCATTAAATAAAACCATTGTTGGAATAGAGCTGATATTTAAAACTTTAGAAAAAATAAAACTATTCTCTCCTAAAACCGAAGAAAAATTCATCTTTTCTTTTTGTATAAACTCCAATAACTCTTGTTTTTTATCTTCTTCTAAAAAAAGCGCTATGACTTCAAATCTATCTTGATATTTTTTATTTAAATTATTTAAATGTGGAATTTCAGCTTTGCATGGCTCACACCAACTTGTAAAAAATACAAACAACTTAGCTTTTGCTGTATCATCAAAATTAAATTCTTGTTCATGGTATTTCACATACATTTTTCTACCATCTAAAAATTTCAAAGTAAAATCAGTATTTTCACTTTGACTTAAACTTGCATTATCAGTATTTTCATTACCAGAATTTTCTTTATCACTTGAGCATGAAGTAAAAAAAATCATAGCAAAAATTGCTAAAAAAATTTTAAATTTCAAGTCATATCCTTATGATTTTTTAAGCTTAAAAGTATAACATAAAAAGTTAAAAAACCAAGGAAAGCTTTGATAAAAAATGACTTTAGAATAAAACAGAAATTTAAAATGAAATTAAAACTAAAATTTCAATACAAAAGAGATTTTTCAGTTTTTCAAGAAGTAAATAAAATTTTAAAATCTTGTAAAAATTATAAAAATATCCTTATATATATTCCTTTAAAATATGAAATTAATCTTTATAAATTCAGACATTTTTTAACAAAAAAATACCGAATTTTTGTTCCATTTATGCAAGATAAAAGTTTAAAGGTAGTAAAATTAAGGTTAGCTCTTGATAAAAAGAGTTTTGGGGTATATGAACCAAAAGATTCTTTTTTGCAAACTCGTATAGATGTTGCAATCATCCCTGTTATAGGAGTAGATGCAAAATTAGGAAGAGTTGGTCATGGCCAAGGATTTTACGATAGGTTTTTTGAAAATATTTCTTATAAAAAACCTTTAGTTATTTTCACACAAATGATGGATGCAAAATCTCATCAAATTTTTAGTCAAGACCATGATATAAAAGGAAATTTTTATATAAACCCTTATAAAAAATATTTTAGGAAAGTTAAAAACAATGATAGAAATATTAGTTGCATTAATAGCCGTTTTCATAGGCGGAGGGATTGGATATATAGTCGCCAAAAAGATTAATGATGCAAATTTCAATATCTTTTTAGAGCAAGCAAAAGCAAAAGCAAAAGCCATTGAATATGAAGCTGAGCTAACACTTAAAGATGCTAAAAATTCAGTTGCTGAGGCTGAATTTGCAGCAAAGAAAAAATTTGATGAAAAAATTCAAAAACTACAAAAAGAGCATTCTATTAAGCTAGAAGAACTCAACAAAAAAGAACAAAACCTTCATTATCAAGAAAAGCTTCATGAAGAAAACAAAAACAAATTAGCAAAAGAGCAGCAAACTATAAAAGCTTTGCATGAGGAGAATGAAAATTTAAAACAAAGCTACGAAACAAAGTTAAATGATGTTTTAAAAATTCTTGAACATTCAGCTGGTCTCACACAAGAAGAGGCAAAAAGTATAGTCTTACAAAAAGTAGAAGAAGCCTCAAGAGCTGAAATTGCTCATATTGTTAGAAAATACGAAGAAGAAGCTAGAAATGAAGCCAAAAGAAAGGCTAATTTTATCTTAGCACAAGCTACTTCAAGATTTGCAGGAGAATTCGCTGCTGAAAGGTTGATCAATGTAGTAAATATCAAAAATGATGAGTTAAAAGGACGCATTATAGGCAAAGAAGGGAGAAATGTTAAAACCTTAGAAATGGTTTTGGGTGTTGATATTATCATAGATGATACGCCTGGAGCAATTATAGTAAGTTGTTTTAATCTTTATAGACGCGCCATTGCTACAAAGGTGATTGAACTTTTAGTTGAAGATGGCAGAATACAACCTGCAAAAATAGAAGAAATCCATGAAAAAGTTTGCAAAGAATTTGAAGATAATATCTTAGAAGAAGGTCAAACTATAGTAATGGATTTAGGACTTAATAATATCCATCCTGAAATTGTTAAATTAATAGGAAAATTAAGATATAGAGCAAGTTATGGACAAAATGCTCTAGCACACTCTTTGGAAGTAGCGCATTTAGCTGGAATCATAGCAGCTGAGTGTGGTGGCGATGAAAAACTAGCAAGAAGAGCTGGAATTTTACACGATATAGGCAAGGCTTTAACGCATGAATTTGAAGGTTCTCATGTAGATTTAGGAGCTGAACTTTGCAAAAGATACAAAGAACATCCTATAGTGATTAATGCGATTTATGCTCACCATGGACATGAAGAGGCTACAAGTATAGAATCAGCTGCAGTTTGTACAGCAGATACACTAAGCGCTGCACGCCCTGGAGCAAGGCGTGAGGTGCTTGAGGCCTTCTTGAAACGAGTTAGCGAACTTGAAGATATAGCAAAAAGTAAAGAAGGGGTTAAAAAAGCTTATGCTATTAATGCTGGTAGAGAAATTAGAGTTATTGTTAATGCAAAATTAGTCAATGATGATGAATCTGTGCTTTTAGCTAAAGAAATAGCTGAAGAAATTCAAGAAAAAGTTCAATACCCTGGTGAAATAAAAGTTAATGTCATCAGAGAGCTTAGAGCTGTTGATTTTGCAAGATAGGGTTTTTCATGCAAGAAATGATTGATAATCTTAGCACTTATGGTTATTTGATTTTATTTTTTTATTCTTTTGGTGGAGGAATGGTGGCCATACTTGCTGCCGGGGTACTTTGTGCAAGTTCAACTAAACTTGATTTGCATTTGTGTATATTTTTAGCCTTTTTGGCTAATACTATAGGTTCAACCCTATTATTTATTCTAGGAAAATATTATAAAAAAGACATAATGCCTTATTTTAAAAATCATAGAAGAAAAATCGCGCTTGCTATGATAAAAATCAAAAAATATGGAGATTTACTTTTAGTAGTGCAAAAATTTATTTACGGGGTAAAAACTATCATTCCTATAGCAGCAGGTCTTTGCAAATTTAGCTTTGTAAGATTTTTTATCATCAATACCCTAGCTAGTTTAATTTGGGCTATAATACTTGGTTATGCTGGATTTATTTTTGGAAACACCTTAAAGGAGGCTTTTGAAATTTTTTCAAATCATCCTTATATAGCACCTGCCTTTATAATCACTTTAATTTTTATTATATGGTTATACTTATCACGCTTTTCTAAGAAAAAATGAATTTAAAATTCTCTATAAAAGATTCTTATAGAGAATTTTTAATTTTATTATTATGTTTTTTAGCAATTTTTAGCCTAAATCTCATTTATGAATATAAAAAATACCAAAATTTTAAACTCACAAAACATTTATTGCTTAAAAATAATATCATTATATCTAGCTATCAAAAAACTAATAAAAAAGGTAAAAAATACCAAGTTTTTAAAATTAAAAATTCTGATTTTGTTTTTTACGCTACTAGTTTTAAAGATCTAAATTTAAGTAAAAATGATATTATAAATCTTAGGATTATTACTAAAAATATTAACTTTAAAGATTATCTTAGTAAAATTTTTTTTGTGCCAAGTTATGATTTTCATAAAACCAATACTCAAAAAGAAAATATCTTAGTGGGGTATTTTTTAAATCAACATCAAAATGAAAAAATCAAAGAATTTTACGGGGCTTTATTTTTTGCAAACAATGTATCAAGTGAGCTTAGAAATGATGTAAATTTTTACAATATCGCGCATTTAATTGCTATTAGTGGATATCATTTGGGCTTGTTATTTAGCTTTTGCTTTTTGATTTTTGCTCCTTTATATACCTTTTTTCACAAACGATATTTTCCTTATAGAAGTTTAAAACTTGATATTAGTATTTTTGCTTTCTTGCTTTTAATTTTGTATATATTTTTAATAGACTTTAGCCCTTCTTATATAAGAGCTTTATGTATGAGTATTTTTGCTTTTTATCTATTTAGCAAAAATATTAAAATTTTGAGTTTTAAATTTTTATTCTTAAGTGTAATTTTATGTATAAGCTTATTTCCAAAATTATTATTTAGCGTTGGCTTTTTGTTTTCAAGTTTAGGAGTATTTTATATTTATTTATATTTACATCATTTTAAAGATAATTTTTCAAAAAATTATATTCATATTGTTTTTATAAATTTTTGGACTTTTTTAGCAATGATGATTCCTGTATTATATTTCTTTCCACTTATTAGTTTTCAACAATTTTTAGGTATACCTCTAAGCATATTATTTGCTTTATTTTACCCTATAAGTTTATTACTGCATTTATTATCTTATGGAGATGTATTAGATGAAATATTATTAGCATTATTTGATTTTAAATTAAATAGTATATTGTTACACATACCATTAGAAATTTATCTTATTTATATATTTTTATCCTTCATGGCTATTTTTCATCGTTATTTAGCTCTTTTTGTAATTTCTCTTGGTTTTATTCCCTTTATTTTCTTGATTTAAAATCAAATAAACCCTTAAACCCAAAAGATAAATAATCCAAGAAATATAAATCCACAAAAAGAAAAACAATATCACAGAAAAAGAACCATATACATTTAAATAAGTTTTATTATATACAGCATAATACACAAAAATCATCTTAGAAATATACCAAATCACAGAAGCACCAAAAGAACTAATAAGCAAAGTTTTTAAATCACCTTTTTTACTCACTGAACTTGAATAAGATGTAAAAAACAAAGCCCATATAATCACATAAGGTAAAATCTCAAAAAAATTTAAAGCAATATTAAAATCATCTAAGGTTTTTTGTATAAAACCTGAAATGTAAAAACTCACTCCAAGTCCAAGTGGAGTTAATGTTGCCAAAGTCCAATAAGAACTTATACTATGCCAAAGACTTTTAGAGTCTTCTTCTAAAAGCTTATTAATAACATAATCATAACCTGAAAAAAATGCTAAAGAAGTCAAAGCCATAGCTAAAAGACCAATTAAACCAAGATTGACACTATTTTTTAAAAAAGTGTTAATATATTGTGTTATTAATTCTTGTTGAGTTGGGATTAAAAAAGTAAAAATTAAATTTTTAATTCTTTCTTGATACATTTCAAAACTTGGAATTTGAGTAAAAACCCAAAAACATAAAAATAAAAGCGGTATTAAAGATAAAATAGTATAAAAACTCAAAGCTGCAGCATAATTTAAAATTTCTTTATCTCTTATGCTTAAAAGAATTTTTATGAAGTTTTTAAAATTCATCAAAGTCCCATTTTAAAAGGATTAAGTATATTATTTGGATCAAATGCTTTTTTGATATTTCTCATCAAGTCCATTTCAGCTTCACTAAAAGCAAGCTTCATAAAAGGAGCTTTTGAAATGCCTATACCATGCTCCCCACTTAAGGTTCCACCTAAAGAAACTGTAAGCTTAAACACCTCTTCTACAGCTTCGTAACCTTTTTTAACCAACTCAGGATTATTTTTATCACTTACCATTACATTAGTATGCACATTACCATCGCCAGTATGACCAAAACAAGGGATTTTAAAACCATATTTTTTAGAAATTTCAGCTATGCCTTTTAAAAGATCAGGTAGTTTTGAACGCGGCACTGTAATATCTTCATTAAGCTTTAAATTTCCATACATTGCTATACTTTGAGAGCAGTTTCTTCTAGCAAACCAAATATTGGCTGCTTCTTGCTCATCTTTTGCTATTTTAAACTCTCTTACGCCAGATTCATAAAAACTCTCTTGCAAAATTTTTAAATCTGCTTCAATAGCCTCTTCTACATTGCCATCTACATCAGCGATTAAAATCGCACCCGCATCCATAGGTAAGCCTTTTTGGAATTTTTGTTCTAATGCTTGTATGCTTAATTGATCTAAAAATTCCATAGATACAGGAGTCACACCTTTAGCTAAAGTTTTATAAACTGCATTCATTGCTTCATCAATGCTGTTAAAAATCCCCATAGCTGTCTTTTTAAACTTTGGCAAAGCTACTAGTTTTAAAGTAATCTCACTAAGCACAGCCAAAGATCCCTCACTTGCTATTAAAATTCCAGCTAGATTATAACCCGCTACATCTTTTATAGTTTTTTTACCTGCTCTAATGATTTCTCCATTAGGTAAAACAGCTCTTAAAGCCATTACATAATCTTTAGTTATACCATACTTAGCAGCTCTCATACCCCCTGCATTTTCGCTTACATTCCCCCCTAAAGAAGAATACTCCATACTAGCAGGATCAGGTGGATAAAATAAACCATATTCTTTTGCTTTTTCTTGTAAAGCCATATTTATCACACCAGGCTGCACTACTGCAACTAAATTTTCAAGATCAATTTCTAAAATTTTATTCATATGTTTTTCAAAGCTTAACACTACTCCACCATTAATAGCTAAGCTTCCACCGGTAAATCCACTACCTGAGCCCCTAGGAATAACGATGATTTTATTTTCATTACAATATTTTAAAATTTGACTAATATCATTTTCATCTCTTGGAAAAAGCACTCCATCAGGTAAATAATGCTTTTTAGTAGCATCATAACTATACGCTCTTTTGTGGATAGGATCAAAATGAGCATTTTCAACCCCTAAAAGATCTTGAAAAAATTTTTGATGGATTTCTTGCATTATTTTTCTCTAGTTAAGCTAATTAATTTTTCATAATATACATAATAATTTCCAATTGCTTCATCATTTAAGCTAAAAATATCGCTTTTATAACCTGTAATTCTTGAATAAAATGGAATTTGCAAACTTTGAGCTTGAGGTATGTTAAATTCTTCTATCTTGCCAAAATCTTGACAATCAACTATCTCAGCTTTATTTTCTAAAGCTACCACTAAAAGCCCAACAGCATTTTTTGAACAAAAAGATCTAAAATCTGATCTTCTTGGAGTTTGGCGGTATTCTTGTATCATATGAGCACCAAATAAATCAGGGTGTAAAAAATAAAGTCCATTTAATTTTTGAGCTATAAAATCATACACATTTTTATCAGGAGCTATAATCAAGGCTCTATCATATAAATAATTTAAAACTATTTTATCGCCTACTTGTGGCAATACATTTGGTAAAGGCATAGCATCTTGAGCTAGCATATCAAAAACTTTAAATTGTAATTTAACTAAGCCATTTTCACGGCCTATCACACTAGCTCTTGCAATAATTGATTTTTGTGTATCAATTTCATGCACAACTATACCACTTGAGTGCAATAAAATTCTAGGATCATCTTTTATATAACCATAAATATCATCTACTTTTTCAAGTTTTGTTTGTATTAAATCAAAATTTTTAGCTTGCAAAAATGCTAAAAAACAACAAAGCATTAAAATAATTCTTGACAACTGATACTCCTTAAAAAAGTGTAAAAATTAAATTATATTGTATTTTCCTTACAAAATTGTAAGAAAAATTAAGTAAAATACAAATTTATGTTTAAATTTTAGAAGGCTTTAAAATACCATGAAAAAAATTTTCATATCTTTACTTATATCGATAAAACTTTTTGCTATTTCAAGTGTTGAAGAACTTTCTTGGGAGAATGGCAAAACTTTACTTGATTTTTTACAAGATCACTCCATACCTTTAAATTTATACTATAATCTTGATGCTGAAGATAAAGAACTAAGTGCAGAAATTGCAAGTGGTATTAAATACCAAATGTTAAAAGATGATCAAGGAGAATTAGAACAGGTTTTAATCCCAATCAGTGATGATTTACAAATTCATATTTACAAAAATACTGAAAATAAATTCGTATTAAGTTTTACTCCAATTTCTTATACCAAAGAAAAAAGAACTATTCGCGTAGCTATTAACAATTCAGCTTATCAAGATGTTTATGATGAAAGTGGTAGCGTAACCTTAGCAAGAGCTATGGTAAGAGCTTTTAAAAATAGTGTTAATTTTAAAAATGTTAGAAAAGGCGATAGTGTAGTATTAATTTATGAGCAAAAAAGAAGACTAGGAAGACTTTTTGGCGATATTAATATCCAAGCAGCTTTAGCTAATATTAGAGGTAAAGAATATTCTGTATTTTTATATAAAGATTCTTATTATAATGCTCAAGGAAAAGAGCTTGAAAATTTCTTTTTAACTAAACCTGTCAAATATACAAGAATTTCAGATCGTTTTACTAGAGCAAGATACCATCCTATATTAAAACGCTATAGAGCACACCTAGGTATTGACTATGCAGCTCCAACGGGTACTCCAGTTAAAAGTGCAGGAGATGGAACGATTAGCTTTGTTGGGACAAAAGGTGGTTATGGTAAGGTTGTACAAGTAAAACACATGTCAGGCTATATGACTTTATATGCTCATCTTAGTCGCTTTGCAAAAATCAAACGCGGACAAAAAGTTAAGCAAGGACAAGTGATTGCTTATGTAGGCTCTACTGGTATGAGTACTGGGCCACATTTGCATTTTGGACTTTATCTAAATAATAAAGCAATTAATCCTGAAACTATAGTTAAAATTCCAAAATCAAGCTTAAGTGGAAAAAACAAAGAAGAATTTTTAAAAATGGCAAAAGAGTATGAAAACCGCTTGCAAAGCATTGATGAAAATTATAAAAATCCACCAAAAGAACAAAATATAGAAAATTCTATGGAGCTTTGAGATGATGAATGATTTTTTAGAAGCACAAGAACTTTTAAAAAATACTTTCAAAGATCAAAGTACCTATGAAATCAATGAAGCCTTAAAAACTATTAAAAGGCATGATGAAGAGCTTTATTTAAAAACTCTTAAATCTTTTGATACTTACACACTTGCAAATGTAGCTACTATAACGCCTGAACATATCTTAGAAGATATTTTAGAAAACTTAAGCATTATAAAGATTGCAAAAGCAGTAGAAGAGCTTGAAAGTGATGATGCAACAGACTTAATTAAGCGTTTTGAAGAACTAAATCCACAAAAAACTTTAGCTATTTTAAACCGCTTAAGTTCAGAAGATAAAGAAGAAATTTTACGCCTTAAAAATTATGATGAAAATACTGCTGGTGCTTATATGCAAACAGAAATTTTCACAGCCTCTATTAATGAAAGTATAGAAAAGGCCATTAAAAGATATAGAATTTTAAAGCATTCAGGACAAGTAGATCAAATTTTTCAAGTTTATATCATAGATAAACAAGGAAAACTTTGCAATGCTATCAACCTAAGCGATCTCTTGCTTTGGGATTTTAAACTAAGTTTTGCAGATATTATTAAAAATAACAATGAAAAATATAAATGTTATAGCATTAAAGATCATGAAGATATACAAAAGGCTATTGATATAGTAGAAGATTATGATTTAAGTGTTTTGGCTGTTATAAATGATGATGGAGTGCTTTTGGGTAGAATTACTTATGATGATATTCATGATTTAATCCAAGAAAATGCAACAGAGCAAATTTATAATTTAGCCGGAGTTGATGCAGATGTTGAAGAAGAAAGTGCTTTTAAAGCAGCTAAAGCAAGAGCTTTTTGGCTCATGATTAATCTTACAACTTCATTAATTTCAGCTAATATCATCAGTCTTTTTTCAGGTGAAATAGAACAACTTGTAGCTCTAGCAGTACTTATGCCTATTGTAGCTTCCATGGGAGGTAACACAGGCTCACAAGCCTTAGCGGTAACAGTTAGAAAACTCTCACTCAATGAAGTAGAATTTAAAGATGCTAAAAAAGTTATATTAAGAGAAAGTGGAATTTCTTTATTAAATGGGCTTATATTTGCTAGCGTTATGAGTATTATAGCTTTTATATGGTTTAAAACAGCCCTTTTAGGACTTGTTATAGCTTTGTCAATGCTAATCAATCTAGCCTTAGCCGGTTTTGTAGGCTCTTTTGTGCCATTAACTTTGAAAAAATTTAAAATTGATCCTGCAGTAGGTTCAAGTGTTGTAATTACTGCAATTACTGATGGTTTGGGTTTTTTCAGCTTTTTACTCTTAGCTAAGATGATTTTATTATAAAAAGGAAAATTGTGTCAAGCATTATATATAAAAAACAAAACATAAAACTCACAGGAAATCAACTACAAATTGGCGATAATGCTCCAAAAGTGACTTTAAAAACTAAAAATCTTGCCTCAGTAGAAATAGCACCACCTGGAAAAACTCAAATTTTACTAACTTTTCCTAGCTTAGACACTCAAGTATGTTCCAAACAAGCTAAAGAAACTAACAAAAGATTGGCATCTATAAAAAACATTGAAGTGATTGTTATTAGCATGGACTTACCTTTTGCTATGGATCGTTTTTGTGCAACTGAAGGAATTGATAATATCATAGTTGCAAGTGATTTTGCCTTTAAAGATTTTGGCACTAATTATGGAGTATTAATACATGATAGTATATTTGCAGGATTATTAGCAAGATCAGCTTTTGTAGTTAAAGATGAAAAAATAATATACAAACAGCTCGTAAAAGAGCTGATGGGAAAAATTGATTTTAAAGATTTAGAGCTTTTTATACAAAACGATTATCGCTATTCTTTAAATTAACCTTCAAAATTGGTAACCACAAAATCTTCTTTTGGAGCTTCAATAAAGCACGATTTTTCTTTTAAGAAAAGCAAATCCACATGCCCTACAGGACCATTTCTATTTTTACCTATAATAAGCTCAGCCTTTTCTTGCACAGGATTTGGCATAAATTTTCTCTCATAAGTTTTGCCTTCATTTTTAGCTTTATTTTCTCTTTCTTTTTCTTCTTGCTCTCTATAAACCTCATCCCTATATACAAATAAAATCGTATCTGCATCTTGCTCTATAGCGCCACTTTCTCTTAAATCACTAAGCATAGGACGCTTATTTGCTCTACTTTCTAATGAACGATTAAGCTGTGAGAGTGCCACTACTGGCATATTTAATTCTCTTGCTAAAAGCTTTAAGCCTCTTGAAATTTCACTCACCTGCAAATGCCTATCATTAAAAGCTGAGTTACTCATCATAAGACCGATGTAATCAACTACACAAAGCTCAATACTCTCATCTTGAGCCTTAATTTTGCGTAAAATTGAACGAATGTCTGCTATACTAGCATAACCGCTATCATAAATATAAAGATTTTTTTGTGCATACTCATTACAAGCATCACCTACCCTACTCCACTCATCATCGTTTAAATCTGCGATTAGAATTTTTTGCAAAGGAATGGAAGTTTTTGCACTGATTAATCTTTGCATGATTTGCGTAGCAGGCATTTCTAGTGAAAACATCACAACACCTTTATTTTGTCTTAGTGTTTTTTCTATAAAATTTAAGCAAATTGTAGTTTTTCCCATGCCAGGGCGTGCTGCGATGATTACAAGATCGCCAGGTTTAAAGCCTTTTGTCATTTTATTAAGCTCACTAAAACCTGTATCAAGTCCCAAAATATCTTTATTTTCAGCTTCTTTTTGCTTTTTAAACTCATCCATAAGCTCAGACATCACCATAGTCATATCCTTAATACTATTACTATTTACACGGTTTGTAAGATTAAAAATTTCTTTGCCTATTTCATCTGAGATTTGAGAAATGCTTTTATCTTCATTAACCCTTGTAGGTATAGTATAAGCAAAATTTAAAAGTTGGCGTCTAATGGATTTTTCTCTTAATTCATAAGCGTATTTACTCACATCTGCTATGGAAGTAGTAGCTAAAACTTCAGCTAAAATTTGCTCATCTACTTTTTTATGTTTTCTTATAAAACTTGCACTTATAGGCTCGCCTGTATTCACACAAGCTAAAATAGCTTTATAAATATCTTGATGAGCTTTGAGCGAAAAATCATTAATCTCAATATCCGAAGAAACACTAAAAAAAGAATCTTCACTATATATACAAGAACTTAAAATCGCCCTTTCAAGATCTAAATCAAAATGCTCATTATTTTGACTCATACACACCCCTAATTATAAATTTGCAAATAAATCAGTTGACAAATATCGCTCGGCTGTATCATTTAACATAGTCAAGACTTTTTTATCAGGGTTTTCTAAAGCAATTTTTCTAGCCATATATACATTTGCACCACTTGAAATTCCTGCCATTATGCCATTTTTACCAAGCTCTAAGGCTGTATTTATAGCATCTTCATTGCTTACACAAACTATCTCATCTATGATTTTTTGATTTAAAATTTTAGGGATAAAATTTGCACCTATACCTTGAATTTTATGGCTTGCAGCGGTATTTTGGCTCAAAAGTGGCGAAGATGCGGGTTCTAAGGCTATGATTTTAACATTAGGATTGTGTTCTTTTAAAATTTCTCCTACCCCGCTAATAGTCCCGCCTGTACCAAAACCTGCTAAAAAAATACCAAGATCGGGTAAAGCTTTTAAAATTTCTAAAGCAGTATTTTTTTTATGTGCGTTTTTGTTGTTGATATTTTCAAATTGACTTACCATAAATGAATTTGGAATTTCACTCAAAAGCTCATTAGCTCTATCAAGCGCCCCTTGCATACCTTTGCTTGCTTGAGTAAGCTCTAGCTTTGCACCAAAAAAACTCATCATTTTTCTACGCTCAATACTCATAGACTCAGGCATAGCTATGATAAGTTTAAGCTTTAAGCTTGCACAAATCATTGCTAAAGCTATGCCGGTATTTCCACTTGTAGCTTCTATAATGGTTGTTTCTTGATTGATTTTACCTTCATTTAAAGCTTGTTTTATCATCTCCACAGCCGCTCTATCTTTTATAGAATGACTTGGATTAAAATACTCGCATTTAGCATAAAGATTTGGAGCAAATTCTTTTAAAGAAATAATCGGGGTATTACCTATACAATCTAAGATATTATTATAAACTGACATTGTCTTCCTTTAATATTTTTAAAAACAATATCAAAAGAAAATTAATACTTAACTATGAAGAAAAACGCAAAAGTTTTTTAACTTTTGCGCAAAGAATTATTTTTTAGCTTTTTTAGCAGTTTTAGCAGCAGCAACTGCATCTTTAAGGTTTTTACCTACTTTAAATTTAGCAACTTTAGTAGCAGGTACTTTAATAGTAGCACCAGTGCTTGGCACTCTAGCTTCTCTAGCAGCTCTTTCAGCTACAGAAAATGTACCAAAACCGATAAAGCTAATGCTATCACCTTTAGCTAATACATCAGTAATAGTAGCGATTACTGCATCAGTAGCTGCAGTTGCATCTTTTTTAGTTAGCCCAGCAGTTTGAGCAACTTGAGAAATAAAATCTGCTTTAGTCATAAAAAGCTCCTTGATTAAAAATGATTGTTAAGTTTAACACATTTATCAAGCTTTTGCAAGAGGTTTTCATGCAAAAAAAGCTTTTATTTACACTATTTATCTAAAATACCGCTTGCTTTTATTTGCTCAATTAAAGGATTTAAATCATAATTTTTGATTTTTTCTTCCGTAATTTTAAAATACTCATCCATATTTTCAGGCGTTAAAATGTTTGTTTGGTTTTTAATAGCATCAAGTTGCATTGAATTCATGTCTATATTATAGTGATTTAAGTCTTTATAATTTGCAATATCATCTGCATAATCTAAATCATCAAATCCATATATTTTAACATTTTCAAGTGTTTTTGACTTTAAAATAATATATTTTACCAAATCTACCCATTGTTGGTAATATTGAAAATCAACCTGTGCCATCTTGTGATAAACTCTAGAATAAGTTGGTAAGATTAAAGAAAACTGGACATTTGGATACATTTTAGCATAGTTAAATATGTAAATATCAATATGATTTTTTAAAACATTAAGATCTATACTCGAATAATCATGTATGTAATTTCCATTGTATAATTGCACAATTTTTTTAATATCCTTTCGGACACCCTCTTCTATATTTTTAATCCAATTTCCAATCCCTCCAAATTGTTTTTGTGCAATTGGGCTTTTAATCCATTTTGGTAAATTTTCTAACTCAGTATCATCTCCAACACATTTTTTATTACTAGAAAATTTCAATGCGCAGAAAATAAATTTTTTATTAAGATAAATTTTTAAATCATTATAGGTGTTTTGATCATATAAATAGCTAAAATTAGAAAAATTTTGAAATTTTACATCCATAATTGCAAATTCATCTAAAGATATTACTAAATGTTTAATAGTATGTTTTTTCAATATATAGTCTAAAATAATCTTTCTTTGTTCAAAAGTGCTTCCACCTATTGATAAATTGATAAATTGCCCTCCAAGTTTAGAAGTTGCTTCAAAAGATGAAGTATTTTGAAGCATTGAAGTTCCAAAAATTATAGAATCAAATTTATTGTGATCAATTATACCTTTGGAGCTAATAGTTAAATCATTGTAATATGTTTTTTTTCTAAACCAAGGTTCATGATAAAGTTGCAATGGATCATACACATAAAGTAAAACTCCTAAAAACAATATAAAAGGCAAAGGTATTACTAAAGAATAAATTACAAATTTTTTATATGATTTAAACATTTTTATCCTTAGAAATTAAAATAAATAAATTCAGTATAAGGAACTACTCCTAAAGTTATCAAAGCTATATATAAAAAAAGCATGACTAATAAAGAATTTATATAACTAGTTTTAAACTTTTCAAGTTTTTCAATACTATTTTTAAACCCAATACATAAAATCATACAAACGATGATATAAATTAAAGTTTCATTGCTACCACTAATTTGCGCTAAAGATTCTTTCATTCTATGCCATTTTATTGGTAAATCTACCCAAGTTAAACCAAACATAGCTTTTAAAAGATTTATAGCACCTTGAAGACTTTCGCTTCTAAAAAATATCCACGCAAGATTAATAAAATTAAAAGTTATAAACCATGCAAATATTTTATAAATAATATTTTCTTTAAATTTAGCATTTAGGATTATAAATACATATATTCTATGAAGCACCATAGCTAGTCCATGCAACACTCCCCATATCACAAAACCCCATCCAGCTCCATGCCATACTCCACTTACAAAAGCCACTATAAAAAGATTTCTTAAATTTATAATCTTAGAAACCCTATTACCACCCAAAGGTATATATAAATAATCTTTTAAAAATTTACCTAATGTTATATGCCATCTTCTCCAAAAATCACTTATATTCAATGCTTTATAAGGAGAGTTAAAATTAATAGGAAGTTTTATACTAAAAAATAAAGCTATACCTATAGCCATATCACAATAGCCACTAAAATCAAAATAAAGCTGAAAAGTATAAGATAAAGAAGTTGCCCAAGCTTCAAAAATATTTAAAGCACCTCCATTTTCAGCTATCTTAAACCCTGCATTAGCCCAAAGCGCAAAAGAATCAGCAATATATACTTTCTTAAATAAACCCATAGAAAATATAAATAATCCTTTGGCTATATTTTCCCAATTAATAAGAATAGAATTATTCCAAAGCATACTTTTAAATTGAGGCATCATTTCTTTATGATGCACTATTGGACCTGCTATAAGCTGAGGAAAAAATGTTACAAACAAAGCATAATCTAAAATATTTATTTTATATGTATTTTCACTTTTTAAACCTTCTATATTTGTTCTTTTATAACAATCTACTAAAAAAGCAATTTGCTGAAAAGTAAAAAAAGATATAGCTAAAGGTAGTAATATATGCGGTAAAGGAATATTAAAATCTAGTTGGACTATTTGAAAAAATACATTAAAATTTTCTAAAAGAAAATCGGTGTATTTGAAAAAAGCAAGTAAGACTAAATTAAAAAACACTCCGCTATAAAATAATAGCTTTATCCTCCCCCTATTAAGTAAAATTAAATTTGCAAGATAAAAATTCACACCCATAGAAAGCAATAAAATCAAAACATATTCAAGCTTCCAAAAGGCATAAAAAAATAAACTTGCTAAAACTAAAAATAATTTTGCACTTTGAATATGATTAAATTTTTTAAGCATATAAAATATAATTAAAGTTATAGGTAAAAATATAAATATAAATTCATAAGAACTAAAAACCATTCACACTCCTAAAATATTTTTTGCTAAATTTATTACCATTTCAGGCTTTAAATCTTTCATACATTTGTGGTGTTTTAAAGGGCAGACCTTTTGCATACAAGGCATACAAGCTAAATTTAAATGTGCTATTTTAGCATTTTCTTGCCAAGGCGAAGTTTGACTAAATTTAGTCGAGCCAAAAATAGCCACCGTTTTCACCCCATAAACTGCACCTATATGCATAGGACCACTGTCGTTTGTGATGAGCAAATCAAGCATAGAAATATTTTTACATAAAGTATAAATACTAGTTTTACCACAAAGATTTTTTGATTTGATACCTTCTTTTAGAAGAAAATACTCAATTTCATCACAAATTTCTCTCTCACTTTCTACTCCAAAGATCAAAATTTGATGAGTTGAGCTAAATTCTTTTGCTACCCTTGCAAAATAGCTCACTTCCCATCTTTTGGCACTTCCAAAATGCGCACCCGGGTTTATACCTAAGATTTTTTGAGTTGATTTTGCTTTTATAGGGAGTTTTAAAGCATTTGAAGTGGCTTTAAAATTTAAGGCTTTTTCTATGAAATTTAAGTATTTTAAGACTTGGTGTTCTTCTTTTAGAATATTTTTATCAAAATAAAATCTTTTTTTTGCTTTGATTAGATTTAAAATGATCTTACTTGAAAATGCCGAGCGAAATGAAAAAGCTAGATCAAATTTACCAAGATTTTTTCTAGCTTTTAAAATTTGCTTATATCTTTGCTTTTTATTTTCTACTAAAATTTGAGCATTTTCAAAGCGTTTAAAAAGCTCTGTGCTCACAAAAGAACCATAAAAAGTAAATTTAGCTTGAGGATATTTTTCTTTTATAGCATAAATAGCCGCACTAGCCATCACCGCATCGCCAAGCCAAGTAGGAAGGTTGATAAAAATATTCATAATTTTCCTTAAAAATAAAAGCTATAATTATATCATCACTTTATTTAAAGAGCTAAAATGAGTCAAATTTCAATTATACTACCAACTTATAATGTAGAAAAATATATTGCTAGAGCATTAGAAAGTTGTATAAACCAAACTTTTAAAGATATAGAAATCATTATAGTAGATGACCTTGGCAATGATAAAAGTATAGATATAGCTAAAGAATATGCTAGTAAAGATGATAGGATAAAAATCATACACAATGAAGAGAATTTAGGAACTTTTGCTAGTAGAAATATAGGTGTATTAAATGCAAAATCAGATTTTATAATGTTTTTAGATCCTGATGATTATTTAGAGCTTAATGCTTGTGAAGTTGGGCTTGAAAAAATCAAAAATGTAGATATGGTAGTGTTTGATGCATATGTACATAGGGTGAAATTTAAGAAATTTTATAGATTTAAACAAGATGAACTTTTTAAAAAAGATGAATTTTTGGAATTTTTACTTAAACAAAAGCATTTTTGTTGGAGTGTTTGGGCAAAAGTATATAAGAAAAATTTGATTTTAAAAAGTTTTGAGCATGTTGATTTTAAAGAAAAACTTTGTTATGGAGAAGATGTGCTTTTTAACTATATAAATTTTATGCTAAGTGAGAGCTTTTTTGTATCGCAAGAATGCATATACCGCTATGAATTTAATGAAAATGGTAGATATGAAAACAAAAATAAAGAAATTTTATGGCAAAATTACATGCATAAAAAGCAAAGTTTAAAATACATTAAAAAATTAACTAATATTTTTCAATATAAGCATTTTAATAAAAAAATATTAGAAGTTTTAGAAAAAGAAATTTTAGGGTTAGAGAGTAGGATTTAAATATACTCACTTTTTAACAACAAACTAGCCATTTTAAAATCATAATCCGTATCAATATCTATAGAATAAATAGACTCCATTTTGTAAGCAAAGCTATTTGGCATAAAAAAACCTTTATATTGCATAAATTCTTTTATTTTTGCTATATAAATAGCACCATTAAGTCTGTAATGTTTCTCTAAATCTTGTGAGCGTAAATTTTTAATCTCTGAAGGCAAAAATAAATCCATAGCGCCATTTTCTGGTATAGTATTACTCCAAAGAGGAGAGTGTTCACACTCACAAACACTAATTACAGAATTAGCGTTTTTCTTAAAAAATAAATCCAACGCCTCATCAATATGTTTATTATTTCTCAAAGGACTTGTAGGTTGTAACAAAACAATATATTTAAAACTAATATTTTTATCAGCATAAAAATCAATAATATTTTTTATAACATCAAAAGAAGATGATGTATCATCTGATAAAGATCTATCTCTTAAATAAGGCACTTGCGCTCCATATTGCATTGCTATCCTTGCATATTCTTGAGAATCTGTGCTAACCATGACATTTTTTATATATTTAGACTTTAAAGCAGCTTCAATACTCCATGCGATTAAAGGCTTGTTTTTTAAAATTTTAATGTTTTTATGAATAAGACGCTTACTTCCACTACGCGCAGGAATGATTGCCAAAATATCATTTAAACTATTCTTAATTATTTGCATCAATAATCGCCTTTTCATATTCTTCAAGTCTTCCTATATCAATCCAATAATCTTGTAATATATAAGAATTTATTTTTAATTTTTTATCTAACAATCGCTTAATCAAATTAGGCATATCCAAATACACATCTTTTTTGATATACTTTAAAACTTCTGGTTCTAATACATAAATTCCAGCACTAACTAAAAATTTCTGCATAGGTTTTTCTTCTATATCTTTTATATCATTGTTAGAAATTTTCACAACACCGTAAGGAATTTGTTGCTCAAATTCTCTAAGTACCACACTCATCACTGCTTTACTTTTTTTATGCTCTTGAATAAGTTGATCAAAATCAAGTTTAGTTAAAATATCTCCATTCATAACAATAAATGATTTTTTCATATCTTTCACCAAAGACAAAGCCCCGGCAGTGCCAAGTTTTTGTTTTTCTTTAATATAAGAAATTTCAACACCCCAACTTTTGCCTTCTTGAAAATAATCACAAATAACTTCTTTTTTATAATTTACACAAAATATAAACTTTTTAAAACCTTGTTCTTTGAAATTTAAAACAATATTTTCGAGTATTGGTTTTTTACCTATTTTTAACATAGGTTTTGGAGTATTTTTGGTAAGTTCACCCAATCTACTTCCAAGACCTCCAACCATTAGAACTACTTCATTTTCAAAACTTTTTTCTTTAAGAATTGAAGCAATAGATTTTATAGCTATGACTTCATTTTCACTATTTAAGACAGGAAAATCATAAATATCAGTTTGACTAGCTAATTTTAAAAGCTCTTCTTTACTTGTATTTTCTTTAATGGTTAACGAATTCTTAGTATAAATTGTTTCTATGCTATCTTCAAGCTTTTTGCCATTTAATAAAGCTCTTCTAATGTTAGAATCACTAATTACACCTAAAAATTTATCATTTTCTACCACCAAAGCTATTCTAACACGCTCACTACCTATAATTTTTAAAGCTTCTTGTATGCTTGCATTTTTAGCAAGTTTTAATTTTTCAATACTCATTGCATATCCACAAATTTTTTATATAAAATTTTTTCCAAAGAAATATTTTTTAAAATATCCTTTATCATTAGACTTGTATTTTTACCTTCACACTCAAAAGGATTAATGAAATTTTTTAGCTTATCTTGATATTCTTTGGTATTAACATACAAAAACGCTTGTTTTAAATGATAAATATCACAATTTATAATATTATCAGCAAAAATTCTTCCTTCTTGCCTGTTACCTATATTGATACAAGGAATTCTTAAAAAAGGACTTTCGCAAATTCCACTAGAGCTATTTCCTATAAGTATATTTGCTATTTTCATTAAACTTAAGTATCTTTTAGAGCCCAAATTATCAAATAACTTTGCTTTATGAGATTGTTTTATACAATACTCATTTAAAAGCTCATTAATATATAAGCCATTCTCATCAGCATTTGCTTTCGTAAAAATTAAAGTAGAATTTTCCAAATTATCTAAAAATTCAAGCAATAATTTTATTTCTTTTTTAACGCTTGATTTTTGTATCGTTTGAGGATGATAAGTTATTAAATATATATTTTCATCAAATATCAAATTCAATTCTTTTTGCAAATCTTCCTTGTTTAAAAAATTCATATTATTGATATTTTCTCCCCCTAGAGAACCTACATTAAAAACTCTATCTTTACTTTCTCCAAGTTGCAAAATTCTATTTGCATAAGTTTGAGTACTAGCAAAATGCAAATGCGCCATTTTACTAATAGCATGCCTAATGCTATCATCAATAGCTCCCAAGGTAAGCTCACCTCCACAAAGATGCGCTAAGGGAATTTGCATTATCAAACAAGCACTAGCACAAGAGAGCATTTCATATCTATCGCCTAATATCACCACAATATCAGGTTTTAATTCTTCAAAAGCTTCACAAAGTGAAATTTGTAAAAGCCCCATACTTTTACAAATACCTACACCATCATTGTTATTAAGCAAAATGGGAATTTTTTTATTTACTTTAAATTCTTTTTCAATCTCTTGACAAGTAAAACCAAAATCTTGACTTAAATGAGCTGCTGTAACAATAAGCTGCAAAGTTAATTCATTATCTTGTTCAATGTATTTGCATAAATTTCTTAATAAATACCATTCGGCTCTAGTGCCACTAATAACACAAATTTTTCTATTCATCAATTAACTCATCTTCAGCATAATCTCTACTAGCAATTTTACCTAAATATTTATCATATTTCATAGCACAAATTCCATCCCCCGGTCGCTTTGTGGTAAGATTTTCTTCACTAAAACATTCGCCCTTTTTTATAACTTTTTTAGCTACAAGAGATTTTCTAGCAATGGCTTTGTTTTTAATTTCGCTTTTGCTTGGAATTTTAACACCATTTCCAAAAGCTTGTTCTAGCTCTCTTATGGATTTAATCATAGCTTTTAATTCTTCAGGTTCTAAGGAAGCTTGATGATCAGGCCCTTGCATACTTTTATCTAAAGTAAAATGTTTTTCTATCACACAAGCTCCCATAGCTACAGCTGCTATAGGTATAGTTATACCCAAAGTGTGATCAGAATATCCTACGGGCAAACAAAAGGCTTTTTTTAAAGTTTGCATAGCTCTTAAATTTACATCTTCAAAAGGTGTAGGGTATTCTGTATTACAATGTAAAATAATGATTTTATCTCTTTGAGTGCCATTTTGCACCAAAATATCTAAAACTTTTTCAATCTCACCTAAAGTGGCCATTCCTGTCGATAAGATGATATTTTTATTAAAACTAGCAATTTTTTTCAAGTAAGGAAGATTAGTTAATTCTCCGCTTGGAATTTTAAAAATTTCTATATCAAATTTTACAAGCAAATCAATACTTTCTAAATCAAAAGCAGTGGAAAGAAATTTAATATTAAATTTTTTACAATGTTCTATTAAAATTTCATGATCTTGTTTAGAAAGTTCTAATTTTTTAACCATATCAAGCTGGCTTTGATTTTCATCAGTAGCTTGGAGTTGATACTCTGCTTTTTTGGCATTTTTACTTATACAATTTTCAGCTACAAAGGTTTGAAATTTTACAAAATCAGCCCCAGCTTCACTAGCTACTTCTATAAGCTTTTTAGCTAAATTTATATCACCATTATGATTAACTCCAGCTTCTGCTATAACAAGAGTTTTATTGTATTTCATTTTTTAATTTATATTCTCCAAATTCATTCTTATAAAATAACTCATTATTATAATGCTTTTCTACTATACTCCAAAATTTAGATTTTGAAATACCTAAAAAATTACAAAAATCTTCTATACATTTATTATCCAAATTATGATCTTTTTGTTTTACTATTTTTACGGCTTCATCTCTGCTTAAAAGTCCATATCTTATAAATCTAGCTGCATAATCACTAGCCATAGCATGGCCAAATTTTGGGTATTTCATCCATGGATGAATTAAATAAGCAATACTATCAACTTGATCAAAATTTTCAGCACAATGTCTCCTGTCCCATTCTCCATTTAAATCACTAAACCCTCTATTTTTGGCAAAAACATAATTAGAATAAGAATTCCATTTAACAAAATAACTCAAGTATATAGGATGAAGATTACCCAAATCGTCTTTTTGTGGATCAAAAAACAATTGCAAATTCTCTTCCTTTATTTCATCATCTATAAATTCATTAATATCCAAATCACTCGCTACTCCATTTAAAAAAATACCACTTGCATCAGAAGTTTCAATGTTGTCATTCCCGCCATATTCATATGAAATATTTTCCCCATAGACAAGCAAAGGTGTATTAAATTTCAAAGCCATAGCAAAAGGGTAAGAATAGATTAATCTATCTATAAACCAGGTAGGTTTTCCATACTTTTCAAAGGTTTTCAACATAACTTTTTTTTGAGTTTTTATATCAGGTTTTAAGCTTATAAGATGACAGCCAAATTCTTCAGAAATATTTTTTAAATTTTTCTTCCCAGTTTCAGTCATAGTAAAATTATCTTCTACGCTAAATAAAATAGGATTCATTCCTAATTTTTCTTTCATAATATGTACTTGAAAATGAGAATCTTTGCCCCCACTTACCGCAATAGCACAATCATACTCATACTTACCATTCATTCTTCTATATTTATCACAAAGTTTTTCTAATTCTTTAAATCTAGCTTCATAATCAATATTTTCTTTATTTTTATGATTTACACAAGCTGAACAAATATTTTTACCATTTTTATCTTTACTAAATTTTATCCCTGGTCTCGTATCTGGCATTACGCAATAATCACAATATTTCATCATTATACTCCTTTCATATATACTATACTATCTTCGCCTAAAATACTACCATGTTTTAAATGAGTATTTGACCCCAAAAAACTATGCTGCTTTATCAAACAACCCCCATTAACAACACTAGCTGTACTAATATGACAAAAATTTTCAATTATAGCATCATGTTCAACTAATGCTTTTGAATTTATTATACAACCTTTACCTATCTTGACATTTGTATTTACCAAGGCATGATGCATTATTATACTTGCCTCATCAATAAAAGATCTTTTTGACACATGAGCAAGCGGCGAAATAATAGTTGGCAATCTAAAACCTATAGTTTTCAACTTATCATAAATTTGCACTCTCGGCAATGAAGTTTTAATTTGTCCAATACCAATTAAGGCATATTTATATTCTTTAAATAATTTTTTTAAATCATCATCATTCCCAAGCAATGGATAATACGCACTTTCTATATCATTATCCACAAAACCAACAATTTCAAATTTACCTTCAAGCTCTATAACATCCATACATGCTCTTGCATGTCCTCCAGCTCCAATAATGATTATTTTTTCTTTCACAAAAATCCTAAATATTATAAATATCACTTTTATATTTTTTTAAATTTAAAGAACTACTAAACCACTCTATAGTTTGAGCTAAACCTTTTTCTATATCATATTGTGGTGAAAAGTTAGTAAGGCTTTTAATCTTGCTATTGTCACACCATAGCCTAAATACTTCACTATTTTCAGGCCTTATGCGTTCATTTTCTGTGATAAATTCTACATTTGATTTCATAAGTTTTTTAATGAGTTCTAAAGTATCTTTTATGCTTATTTCATAATTTGATCCTATATTTACCACTTCACCTATAGCCTTTTGGCATTTAGCTAACTCTAAAAACCCTAAACAAGTATCTTTTACATAATTAAAATCTCTAGTAGGACTTACATCTCCAAGCTTTATTTGTTTAGCTCCATTTGCAATTTGAGTGATGATAGTTGGGATCACCGCCCTTGCGCTTTGCCTTGGGCCATATGTATTAAAAGGTCTTGCTATGGTCAGTGGGAGATTGAAAGCATTATAAAAACTCATTGCCATAGCATCAGCACCTATTTTGCTTGCTGAATATGGACTTTGTGCTTGCAAAGGATGTTTTTCATCAATAGGCACATACAAAGCCGTACCATAAACCTCGCTTGTACTTGTGTGAATAATACGCTTTACATTATTTTCCAATGCACTTTGGCAGATATTTAAAGTACCCTTTATATTAACATCTACATAACTATCTGGAGCAACATAAGAAAAAGGTATGGCTATTAAAGCTGCTAAATGAAAGATGATTTCTACATCTTGAGTGATATTTTTACAAAAATGTGGATCTCTAATATCTCCACAAACTACTTCAATATCTTTTAAACACTCTATATCTTCAAGCCAACCCCAATAATTAAAAGAATTATACTGACTTAAAGCTTTAATTTTATAACCATAAAACAAAGAATTCTTGTCTTTAGTTTGTGTATAAAGCATTTCAACTAAATGCGAACCTATAAAACCATCTGCACCTGTGACTAATATATTCTTACTCATAATTCTTCTTTAAATATTTTACTAAAGTTGCTTTTTACAAACTATATTATATAATAAAAATAAAAATAAGGAAAATAATGAAAAAAATAATCCTAATAGATCTAGATTTACAGTTAATAGAGCAATTTTTATCTTTTAACAAATATATTAAGATAGATATGTTAATTACCAATGATATAAAAAGAGCCAAGGAAAAGTATAAAGAGTTTGTAAAATTTTTTTATCCGCAAGGACAAATCAGAGAAAAAATAAATAATATTCATAAAATAAATTATGATTTAAAATATGAAGAAATATTAAAATTTAGATCAACTCAATATAAACTTGAAAAATATTACCATAGGTATTATCTAGATACTGGTGTAATACAAAATTTATATTATAAAGCACTTTCTTTCTGGCTTGATTATTTTAATAACAACCGCATCGATATGATATTTTCCGATCAAATAGAGCATGGTGGTGATTGGGATAGCATTCCTTTTGATATTGCTTTAAAACACAACATCCCAGTTTATCTACTATCAATATCTAGTGATTTTAACAATCAACAAATCTATCAACTATTACATTTAAATAGTCATAGTTTTAAAAACATAAAAAGTATCAACAAAACTAAAGTAAACCTCTATAATTTTTTTAACAATTCAACATCAAATAAAAAAATAGGAATTAAAAATCCTTTAAAATATTTTTATAAAACAAAAATAAAAACCCTACCTAGAATAATTCAAAGAAAATTGGGAGGTATATATTTAGAGTACAACTTAATTAAAAACAAAGAAATGTTTTTTCTTTCAAAATATGAAATATATAGACAGTCTGTATATATAAACAATCTTCGAAAAATATATAAGAAAATTTCACAAAAAGCTGATTTTGAAGATAATTATATATACTTTCCATTACACCTAGAACCAGAAGCTTCAATTATGAATAGAACAACACTATCATCTCAATTATTTATTATTGAACTCCTATCAAATTTATTGCCCAAAAATTGGAAAATTTATGTCAAAGAACACCCGCATCAATTTTTTTGCTATGAAAACGAATTGCCATATCTAAACAATATTCATTATTTTAGAAGCTTAAAATTTTATGAATTTTTAGAACAGATGTCAAATGTAAAAATTATAGATATAGATACGAACTCTACTGAACTTATAAAATATTCTAAAGCTACATGTGCAATAGCTGCAACATCTCTAATAGAAGCAGTTCTATTAAAAAAACCTATTATAAATTTTGGTGAAAATACTAATTTTATTGAATTACTCAATGAATGTTTTAATATTCGCTCTAAAGAAGATTTAGCAAAAGCTATTGATAAAATTCAAAAAAATTTTATTCCCAAATATGATGATTTAGATTATATTTTAGAAAACTACACTTTTCTCCAAACAAATAATACAAAAGAAATACAAGATATAATACAAATTCTTTTATAATTTCTTAATATAAAAATAATTTCTAAAAATCACATATCTGATTTTAGAAATTTTATAAGGTTTTAATAGTTGTAATTTCTCTTTAATACACAAAGGATCTTTACCAATTTTTTTAATTTTAAATGCATTTTTGATATAAAAGTATAAAATAACATCTCTTAATAGTGAAGAAATTTTTTTATCATGATAATTTTCTATAAATCGCACTAATTCTAAACTAGTTTGCACCCAACTAGCGCATTTAAAATACTCTTTTGCTAAAGTTGCATTCTCTTCAAATGCAATAAATATATCTTTAAAATATGGAAGAATATTATCTTTGGTAATTTTTTTATCTTGATTTGTCAAAGAATTAGCTCGAATTCTATAATAATAAAATATTTTAGGATAAATATAAATATTCTTAGCTTGCGAAAAAAGCAAAATTCCAAATAAATGATCTTCAGCAAAAATACCATCTTTAAATTTTATTTTTTTATCTATTATATGATTAAAATTTATCATACCTGAACAAGCAAAAGAAAAATCTTTCATCTTGCTTCTTGCTAAATGTCGCAACCATTCTAATGGAGTAATCTTTTTTTCTTGTTTTATATTAATATCTTTTAATCTACTACTTTGACTTTGATTTTTACAAGATATTTCATAGTATTTTGCCTC